>NZ_JBISBU010000076.1:0-20056 GCF_044385805.1 Haloferula sp. A504 | reverse complement strand
GCTGAATGAGCTGCCGTTGTCCACCTGCACCTGATAGTAGTCCATCCCCGATCCGCTGTCGCTCGAGTTCGACCAGTCCAGGGACACGGTGTCGTCCGTCGTGATCGTCCCGCTCGAAGGAGATGTAAGTGACGGGATGCTCGGCGGTGTAGTGTCGGGAGCGGGAACCGTTACATTCCACTCATGGTACTCGATATAGTTCCAGTTGTCGTCGAAAATCGTCGCCTTGAATTGCGTCGTTGTTCCGGGCGCACAATAGTAGGTGTATTCGGGATCAACTGCCCAAAACCCCGACCAGTCGTTCTCGGCAGATCCGGTGTAAACGCCATTCACATCCCAAGTAGTGTTCTTGTACTGCGCGATGCCGTTCACCTGGAAGTTGTGCGTGCCGGACGACACGGTGATGTTTTTGATCCTGGATTGACCATAGGACGAATAGTAGGTCGCTCCTGATAGTCTTGCAACGAACGGGCCGACCATGAGGAGCAGGGCAAGAAATGTGACGGATTTCATTGTGTGATCTTGAATGCAAGTTGTTGACCGGTGTCTCAGTCGATCCTGGAGCTGCCTTCCTGGACGGGTCTCCTACTCCTCCCCGGCTTGAGCCTTCACCACCGGCAACGGTGTGGCATTTTGCATCGCTCGCAATTGAGAGATCTGCTCCCCGAATACCTCTTCCTCGCCCACCTGCGCAAGGATCAGCGCGGCCCTGCGCTTCCTCTCCGGCAGGTCCAATTGACCGGCATCCTCGACGAGGCGCGTCAATGCCCGCTGACGCAAAGCAAGCTCGAGCGTTTCATTCTCGAGGATGTTCAGCAGCGCTGGCGTGTAACGCTCCTTGTATTCCTGCCGCCACATTGATCGTGTGGCATCGATGGCATCTCCCACATTAGGACGACCCGGATTCTCCAACAGATCAAAAACGACTGACGCCGAGGCCTCGATCGCATTGTCCACGGAGAGGTTGTCTCCCAATCGCATGCGATTCCTTGCGAGAATCGCGACCGCCTCCGGCTTCCGCAATGCACCTAGAGCATAGGCGGCAGAACCGAATACTGCGGGATCACTGGTCTTCGCCAGCAGATTGGAAACCGGTCCCAAAGCCTGATCCGGGGCGAGAATCGCAAGGGAAATCGCCGCGGAGCGAGCAAGATCGGGGTTATCCACATTCGACTCGTCTCCCAGGATCGAAGTTATGATCGGAATCCCCTGTCCGACTCCGAGATCGCCTAGCGCCTTGATACACATCCTGCGGACCTTGGAGTTCTCCTCACCATCGGCGGCCGCTTCTAGGAGAAATCCGCACTCGCGCAAAATGTCCGCATCGGACAACCCCGACTGCTGGCGCAGCAGCATCGCAATCTCCGACATCGCCCAGATCGCGTTGGTTCTGAGCCGCACGTCTTCATTCTTACTCGTCGAGATGGCGGCCATCGCGCGAAGGAATTCGACCTGCTCTGTAGCAGCGAGAGCCCGTGTCGATTGGAAGACGTTCCGCAATGCGCCAACGCGCTCAGCTGGGATCCTATTCTGCTCTAGGACGAGCGCGAGCTGCTGGCTCGAGGATACCGCCTGCTGCTGCTCTATTTCAAGGCTCTCAGCTGCTCCGACTGGTAACAGTCCCAGCATCAGTGCCGGTAGGACGGACTTGGTTGTGGCCAGACGTGTTTTCATTCTTGGCGGTGCTTTTGAGGGGCGAAATTCGGATTGGCGCAAACTAGCTCAGTTAGCAACCACCCAATGTGCAAAGAAAAGCAAGGACTCTCCGGGCGAAGATAGAATCTGCCTAACAAATAGTAAAAATTGCGAACACCCTGTCAGAGTTGGACCGTGCCACAGCGCGAGGTAGTTGACACGCCGGCCACAAGCGTGAAAGCACTCAAGATTCTGAGCTACGTCGGCAAGCTCGCCGGCTTCGTTGCCGCCCTCAACGCCATTCCGTTCGTCGAACCGGCGGTCGGGGCGGTCATCTTCGCCGCAGCGTCCATCCTGAAGGACACTGTAAACCGAATCGGCGACCTGGCAGACGACGGGAAGGCGAACCAGAGCTTCCGCTCGTAGTCGGGGGACTGCGGGCCTCCACGAAACCCCCGGATGGTTGCCGCCGTCCGGGGATTTCTGCGTGTGGCAGGTCAGGACCGGACGGCCGGCTCCACCTCGTAGTGCTTCCGGATCGCGGCCAGGACCGCCTCGAAGTCGTAGAGGTAGAACCGCGGCCCGACCCTGATGAACGGGATGGTCCGCTTCGCGACCTAGTTGTCGATGGTGCGGGTGCTGATCGTCCATCGCCCCAACGGCATGACCGAGGAGCGCGTGATGAAGGGAAGCGGAACGCCGGGCCTCGCAATGAACACCGCTCCCGCGTCATGGTTCTGAGGCGTCACTCGGCGCTTGTGACGCAACTGCTGGCGCTCGTGACGCGTGGCTGAAGTGCCAGCTACACCAGATCTCTTTGTCCACTGAAGACCTCCCAGATCCGCACCATCGCCAGGGTGTCGAGTTTGCAATACTCAAGGAGCTCGCGTTCGATTTTCTGCTTCCGCTTCGGGGCGGTTTCCGGGGCCATCGCCTCGAGGAAGGCACGCTGGGCGGCGTGGCCGTCCTTCACTCCGTCGAGCACATCATAGGAAAGTTCCGGGCAGAGCGCGGGGAGGACCGCCTTGATGCTCCAGCTGCCGTGCTGGCTGGGGTGGTAGTAGCGGTTCCTCGCGATCGGCAGGAGATCGACGACGCGGTCGACAATTGAGAGCAGGCCTGTGGCCAGATGCGGGAAGCGGTCTGCGAGTCCGCGCATCACTCCGTTCTCGAACCCGGCGTTGTAGACGAAGACTGGGCCAGTGGTTCCGCAGTGGTCGATCAGAGCCTGAGCAAAGGCTTCTCCGGGATCTTCGCCGGAGAGATCGAGGAATTCCCGGTGCTCGACCTCCCCGTCGTGGGAAACGATGTGCAGGCTGAACTGGAAGGGGAGTTGCTGGTAGGGGCGGGTGCCTTTCCAGATGGGGACGCCAAAACCAATAGTCTCGCAGTCGAGGAAGTAGCTGGTGCCGGTGTGTGGGGCGAGATCGGTGGCAGCGCCCTCCGCATCGAACCACGCCTCGCCCGCGACGGACTGCTTCTTGATCATCCGGTTGACGGGCGAAAGCATTTCGTCAGGGACCTCCCGCAAATCGTCGTAGCCCAGGGCTTCAAGTTCGTCGCGCTTCTTGGGTCCGACGCGATGGAGTGAACCCAGAGGGAATTCGATGGAGGGCATGTTCTGATCGCAGTGGTGGCGGAAAGGGCAGTCGAATGGGGCGGAGCAATGCGGCCCGGTTTCGATTTCGGGCTCGACCGTAAGAGCGGCGACTTCTTGAGCCTCGCTGATCCAGTTTGCGACATCGCCTGCCATGGAGCGCGCCTCTTCGGTGAGGTCGACTGCTGTGAGCAAGCCTTGGTAATCCCCGCCACCAGGGTAGACGAACGAGTTGTCGACGTGGGCCAGTGAGGCGCTGGCCAGATCGATGCCCGCAGCGGTGGCGATGTAGGTCTGCACGGCCAAGTCCTCCCGATGGTAGTCCTTCACCCCGGTCGAAGACTTCACCTCGAGCATGTGCCAGCGAAGCCCGCCATCCCCGGCCTCGGGCAACATGACGTCGGCGAGGGCCAGTGCACCTTCGATGCGGATGGCCGCTTCGAAGAGTGGAGCAGGCGTGCCTGACAGCCAGGCGGCGGTTTCCGAGAAGGCCGCGTCCCATCCGATTTCAGCGACATCAATCAGCCTGCCATCATCTGCCGTGTCGTAGATCTGGCGGGCGACGTCACCAACCTGGTTGCCGATCGCAAAGACCATTTCGCTGCCGGAGTCGTCGCGGAGTTCGGGCCGGTGGAGTTCCAGCCAGAGACGCTTGGGGCACTGGCGGAAGGCGATGATCTTGGATTTGGAAAGCTGGCGCATGAGAGGAATGCAGGGAGCTTGGATCCAGGTGTCGGACAATGGCGGGGGCAGGCGATGTCGCGGTTACTCGGTAGTGGTGGTGACTATCGCCAGTAGTTGTCTCGCCCGGCTGACTCCCATGAACCAGGTGTAGGCATCAAAATCGGAAAGCGTTTCTGAAAACGGCTCGCAACCGATCAGGATGACCGCCCGCGCGTCGAGGCCTTTGGCCTTATTGACCGAGGTGTGGCGGATCGCCGTCTCGCCCTCCTCGAGAACGTCGCGGAGGTTGCAGCCGGCAAGCACCCGGGTCTCGCCTAGGGCGCTGCGCTCGACGTCGGACTCCTTGTGGAGGATTAGCACTTCGTCGGGGCGGCACAGGCCCTTCTTCCGCCAATCGGCGACCAAGGACTCGATCACCTTAAGCACATCTTCCGGGCTGCCTGCCTCAAAGACCTCCGGCTCCGGACCTTCGGGGAGATGATCCCCGCGTCCGAGCGCTTCTAGCATCGGGTTGATCGCCGGGTGGCGGTGCTGCTGGAAGAAGCTCCAAATCGGACGGGTGTAGCGAAGAGCAGGCTGGAGTCGCACGTGGGCCGGCTGCGACCACCCTCCGCGCAGATCGGCAGGGTCGAATCGCTCAGAATCGCGGAAGGGTGGTCGTTGTGCCGGGTCGTAGAAAATGCTCGCCTGGGATTCGCCGCCGTCGCGGAGCAGAGCCCGGTAAACGTCCCACCAGCCACCGCTCGCAGATGAATCCCAGGCGGTGTCGTGATCCTGCGCCTCGTCGGCCACCATGGCATCGAAGCTGGGCCAGTCGTTCCGTGAAGCGGGATCTTCGAGCAGGGAGCGCACACGGGCTGGCAGGTCCTCCTCATAGAACTGTCTCAGGGCGCACGCATCTTCCTTAGGCGGGCACATTTCCCCGCCAGCCGAGGCCAGCTGGAGGAAGAGTTCTTCCCAGCCGATGACCGTGATTGAGCCAGTCTCCAGCCTGCGCATGGCGATTAGCCGTCGGAGCTGGATGGTCAGGGCCAGATTGTAGACGAGAAACAGCACCTCTTTCCCGGTCGAGGCATAGCGAAAGGCTTGCTCGACCGCGTGCCACGTCTTGCCGGTCCCAGTGCCGCCGAAGACCAGTAGCTGGCGGTTGTCGCTGAGCTGGTCGAGGAGCTGGAAGCGGTGGGTCAGCTGGCGCTGGAATAGCTCCTCGGTGTGGTCGAGGAAGCCGCGGGCGGCTTCGGGCCGTCCGGAAGCACCGAATCGTTTGAGAATCGCCTCGCGGTCGGGACCCGGGACGGGGAACTTCACCCTCCAGTCGAACAGGCGAAACCAGACGCTCCGGAGCCAGTCGGCGAGGTCATTCTTGAAGACCAGCAGCGACCGCTTGATGCCCTGGACCATGTCATGCTCCAGGGGCGCTTCCTCGCCCGGCACGCACAGTGCCTTGGCCACCCACGTCGGCAGGCCTTCTTCCTGCACGATCCGGACGACCGCCGACCACTCGTCCATCAGCTGGTTGACGGGGTTGTCGGTCTCGCCCTCCCACTTGCCGGTGGCGCTGAACCATCGCGGCAGGGTGTTTTTCACCTCCAGCACCAAAACTCCGCCGGCCGGACCGATCACGAGGAAGTCTCCTTCGCGTTCGAGCCCCTTCTTGTCGGTGTAGTAATAACCCCAGACCACCGTCCACTGGTCGTCGAGGTCACGGAGTTGTTCCGCCACCCGAATTTCCGCCGGGTGACTGTGCTCCTGCGGTCGTTGGATAATCCAGTGAGCCATTTGCCAAGCCAGCTAACCAGATTGGGAGCAGATGTCAGCAGCGGGACGACGAAGATGACCTTTGGGCCGAGAAATGCCGGGCTTTCGGAAGAACCGCGGAGCCCGATGCGTTGTCAGATCACCCCGTCCTTGTCTCACACCCGGGACCAGGATGCTCTCGTCATGTATTCCCTCTCTGAAATTGCCGAGCTTCTCGGCAGGGACCGGGCCGCACTGCTTGGTTGGGTCAAACGCTTCGACCTCCCGGGGTTTCAGGGGCGTGGTTATCCCGAGTGCTATCTATCGTTTCTTCGGAGCATCGCCTACCTGCGGTTGGCACAGGTTACTGAGAAGCAGATCCACGAACTCTGGACCGTGGAGCTGAAGCTGATGGCGCTGCTTCATGCCGATAGTCTGGGTTCGCCGACTTGGATGATCGACGGGCATGACCACCCCGGCCATGAGGAGCGACGCTTGTTCCTCAGTCGCTTCGATCTTGGAGCGGACGTCAGTGCGGCGGCGGTCCAGCCGGGACTGGACTTCTCGGAGTCGGAGGTGGAGTTGTTCGGCGGCCAGGAAATGGGAGAAGATGCCCTGCGCCTGCAGGCGTCGTATCGGGAACTCGTTGGCCCGCTCCGGAGCAAGCTATCGGAGCAGGCTCCGATTCTGACCGCGGCCGGGCGGTGGGCCAAGGGCGCGGAAGCGGACAACAGCTGATCGATGGGCGGAGTTCCGCTCCGCTCATCCTGTGTTTGCTCCAGGTTTCGTGGTGTCCGAGTGCACGATTTCACTACCGGATGACTGCGCAAACCGATCTGACGAAGAGTTGTTTTTCGAGATTTCGTCGCGCTGACCCTGAGGATGTCCGACCCCTTCTGGCATGATGCTTCCATGTCCTCGACCACCTCTCCCATTCACCCCGCGATCAGTGAAATCCTTGGTCAACTCGAACTCGGCCAACCGAGCGTTCACAACGGAATTGGCCTGTGGCCGCTCGTCATCGAAGCGCGCCCCGAGCCGACCTACGTTGCACTCGTCGAAGCCCTCCCTCTCGACGGCTTCAAGATCACGGAAGTCAGCGAAGGCGGCTCGGTGCCGGACCTCCGGGTGATCAATGAAACGCCCCACCACGTGCTGCTCTTTGACGGCGAGGAACTCAAGGGTGCCAAGCAGAATCGCATCCTCAACACCACCATCCTGATCCCGCAGGGGGAATCGCTGGATGTGCCGGTCAGCTGCACGGAGAGTGGTCGCTGGTCATACTTGTCGCCGCAGTTCAGCTCGAGCGGCAGCATGGCCTACGCTCAACTGCGCAAGGCCAAGGCCGCGGCGGTGTCCAGGTCGCTGCACCACAGGGACAGTCATGCCTCGGACCAGGGTGAGGTGTGGGATGAGATTGAGATGCTCCACCTGAAGGCGGACAGCGGCGGCAAGTCCAGCACCCGGGCGATGCAGGACGCCTACAACGAGCGCCGACAGGACCTCGATGAGTTCGTGCGAGGCGTGCCCTGCGGAGGGGGGCAGTGCGGGCTTCTCGCAGTGGTCGGCGACCGGGTCGAGGGACTGGACGTGCTGTCGCGCCCCGAAGCCTACGAACGGCTCCACAATCGTCTGGTCGAAAGTCACGCGATGGATTTTCTGGTGCGCAAGGGCGGGGAAGCCCGCAAGCCGGCCGATCCCGAAGCCCCGGCCCGCTTCTTCGCCGAGGCTGCCAAGGCCGAGGAATCCGTGCACAATTCTCCGGGTCTGGGCAGCGATCACCGACTGCGTTTCCGCTGGGGCCATGGTTCTGCCTTGCGGGTCGAGGAGACGATCGTCCACCTTGCGTTGTTTGGCGGTTCGGGAATTGGCGGAAGCCATCATCCCACCGAGCCGCCGCTCCACCGCTTCCGCCGCCGTTATCAGCCCTGAGCGCCCGGGGCGGCCGCCTACATCTTCGCCAGCGACCTTCCACCCGATTGATCCCAACCCATGAACTCCGCCAAAACCACGCACGCCCGCAAGAGCCTGAAGCGCCAACGCAAGCTCCTCGAGAAGCTGGCCCTGCCCGCTTTCCGTGACGAGGCCACCGAGGGGATGCTCGACGACCTCGAGTTCTTCGACAGCAACGACGGCAGTGCCGTGGTGCTGCGCGGAATGCTGGGCAGTGGGCAGCTCGTGCAGGTGGCGGCCACTGGCCCGATCGATTCCGAGCGTAGCGAGCTTCGCTTCACGCTGCTGGCTGGACTGTTCGTGGACGGTGTGGGAGCCCAGACGCTGGTGGTCGGCAACCTGGTCGAGCCGGGACCCTTTCACATCCAGATCGACCCCTACCTCCCCTACTGCGGGCAGATGTCCATCGGCTGCGATCTGGTTGTCCGTTCCGACGACGAGCCGCTGGTTCGCCGCCGCCTCGGGGAACTGGTGCGGCTGGGTGAAGATCTCGAGTGGTTCTTTCCACTGCGGATGCCCAGCCGGATCCGCTGGATGGAAGCTAGCCAGCTCGAAACCGATTGGACCGACCTGCCGCATGACGAGCTGTATGAGTTTCTCGATGCGGCGCTCAAGGTGCCGCCGGCCGAGCGCACGCCGCGGACGCTCCTTTGTCTGGCGGCGGGAATGAATCGCTGGAAGGACGTGCTCCGGTTACTGCGCGAGCACCCTGAGGAGCTGCCAGCGCAGCAAGTCGCACCGCTAAAGGCGCTGGCGCTGCGGGAACTCGGTCGCTGGCTGCCCGCACTGGAGGCGGCAGAAGAAGCCGGGATCAAGGATGGACGCTACCCGGATACCACACGGCTCAGTCCATCCTACATGCACGCGTTCATCGAGGCGGGGAAGGACATCGAGGCTCTCGAGATTCTGGGCCAGCCGCTGGACGGTGAGCCGGCATTCTATGACTGGTTGCGCGGGTTGGCCTACCACCGCGCCGGCGACTCGAAGAATGCGGCTGATTGTTTCGGACGCTACTTCAAGCGCTGGCCCGGCGACCTCATCGGTAGGACAGTCACCGAGGAGCTCGCCGAAGAATTCGCCGAGGAACTCGGGCTCTGACCCAATCCTCCGAACACGATTGCGATGCAGCCGACAAGAGGGTGTCGCCCACCTTATGGTCCTTTAGGGGCTGGCCATGCCCACCCACGCGTTCCGGTTTCGCAGCGGCCGCTCCCCGTGCTGCTGCCTGTCAGTCGGCCCGAACTGTCGCGGCGGGTGGTGGTCGTGTTGCGATGGGCGGTTTCGCTGCCGGTGAGGCGGCCTGATGCATCGCGGAACTGGGTTCGCCTGCTGCTGCCGGACCTGCTGGTGGAGGCACTTCCCGAAAGCCGCCCGCTCGCATCGCGGTAGCTGGTCCTGGAGCCCGTGCTGGTGGCCGAGCCGGTGATCCTGCCGCTGGCATCGCGGAATTGGGTGCGAGAAGAAGTGCCGCCGCCGTTGGTGTGGGTGGTCGCAGTGCCGATGATCCGCCCCGATGCGTCGCGGATCACGGCCCGTTCACTTCCGCCCGAGCTCTTGTGGCGTTCGATGGTCTGGACGATTCGCCCGGAGGAGTCGCGCACCACCTCGCGGCAGGTCTGCGCGGGTGAATGGATGGTCAGGACCGAGACAAGCAGAGCAGGAAGGAAAATTGCCCTCATGTCTCTTGAGACTGTCGGAGCGGCGTTCTCATTCGATACGGGTGCGACCTGCCGGGCGGTGGGCGAGGGGGCAGGGCACGAAAGGGCGGATTGAAGGAAGAAAACGGCGTGACCACCCCGCCTTTGTCCCACCCCCTGGTGCGATGGTGTTCAGGTGAGTAAACCCCGAGTCCACTCCATGATCAAACGCCCAAAAACGCTGATGTGTCCGCCGGCGGCCCGCAGAGCCCGGCATGAGCCCGCTCGGTTGCGTCTAGGGAACGCGAATCTCTGGGCCGACATGCGGGAAGTGCTGCTGGACCCAGACCCCGACCCGCACGAGCTAGAGGTGATCCGGCGTTGGCTGCGCGAGGAGGTCGAACGGGAGCTTCTGGAGCGCCTCCGCCGGGGCAATGCCTCCGGGCTGATCCGCTGGGCCTGCCGGCTGTCACCGCAACTGATCTGGAAGCTACCCTTCAGCCGCGCCCAGCCGGCCGCGAGGCATCACCGCCGCATCATCGCCATCCTGCTGCCGCACAAGATGCGTTTGGTCGAGCAGCAGCTGGCGGTTTATGCGTTTCACGAGGGGCTTCAATGAGTCGGTAGCGTGGACTTTCGAAAAACAGTGCAAGAGCGCGAGGACGCCTGATCAAACACAGCGAGAAGGGCCAGCATCGACACGATGCTACCTGGAAGATGAATCCGGGACCGGGATCAGGAGACCCTCCGCTGCGTCGATGGGCTACACCTAGTCTTGACGCCCATGGTCGGTGGCGAGCCTGCAATCCCTCAGAAGCAAATGTTACAGTAGTGGTGTGAACCGAAATTAGCCGCTTTCCTTTTGCTCGAAGGCTCGGACTGTGAATCTGATCGGCCTATTCTCCAGAAGTGCCTGGTAGACGTTGCGTTCGTTGGCCTCGAGGGCTGCCATCATTCGCCAATATTCCTCACTAGCGCCCAAGATCCGGCCCACGTGAGGCCCCAAATAGGCGTCCACTGATTGAGCCCCAATCCGGTCCGATATGATCTTGTTGTATGCATCCCCTGAAATCCTTTCACGGACAAATAGCCCACCCTCGACATACTTCACCCCGACGTTCTCAGTGTACGGAGCGGACAAGTAGCCATGAACCCATTGGTTCCGAAGGTTCACAAAGGCAATCTGATCCTCCTTTGACAACTCACAAAGAAGCGTCCGTGAATAGTCGCTCAGCTTCACAAGCTCTTCGGTGTTGGCTGCCAGCACACAAAAACCTCTATCCTCAGCTTCCTTTTTCACCCTTGGAATCGTGCGTTGGCTTGCCTCAACCCCATCAATCAGAGACCCAATCCAAATGGTGCACAACCGGTTCCTAAGCTCGGGCTCTTCATCAAACTCCTTTCGGTAAAGATAGAACGACCAAGCTTTCGCCGAAGTGATATTACGAACTACAATTTCGTAGGCCCTATTGACTAGCCGTTTGAACTCTGAGACTGGCACACTACTACCGAGAAAGCTCCGGGTCGGCCCGTCAAGTGGAACCTTTTCGACGTCCGACCCCTATTCCGCTTGACCGCCCGCCCCTCCGCTTTCGAGAGGGGGAGGAACTCTTCTCCTTCGGGGTGATTTCCGCCGTCCCGGTAGCGCGGGCCGCACACATCCCGCAAGGTCTGGATCCGGTGGTTCTGGTCGATACGGCCCCGTTGTAGTTGAGCACCACCGCCAGCGGCTCGGACTTGCTCGACACCGCACATGACGGCGGGAGCGTGCAGATCACCCAATCCTCCGTCTCGCGCTGGTCCTTGATCGGCACCGCCACGACATCCTTGGCCGGATGCTCAAACGGTAATGATGGGGTAGTCGAGGGTTCGAATCCCTCCTCACCCCGCCTGAATCTTCGCGGCCTCGGCGCGGACCTGATCGCGGAGTTTCTTCGGCTCCTTGACCTTGGCCTGACTGCCCCAGCTGAGCGTCCAGCGGACGAGTTCCTCGAGACGACCCACCTCGAAGCGCACCTCGACCCGGCTGGCGGTGGCATTGAGTGCCGTGACCTGCTGGCTCGGGTGCCAGCGACGTTCCTGGACGAGGCGGGCCGCGTAGCCGCTCAGCTCGATGCGGACCTCCTGCTTGTAGTCGGGGTTCTCGGGATCGGTCCAGATGCCAAAGGAGGTGCCGAGGTAGGCCGGGCCGTCGAAGTTGTCGGGGACCTCGAAGGTCTCCTTGCGCGCCTTGGCCGCCCGAATCCGGGGGAAGGCGAAGGTGCGGAGGGCGTCGCGTTCTAGGTCGTAGCCGATCAGATACCAGCACTGGTCGACCTCGCCGAGGTGGTAGGGACGGATCCGGCGCTTCTCGCTGCGATCGGAGCCGAGCTTGCGGTAGCCGAACTCGACCTCCCGGCGTTCCAGGACCGCCTCGGCCAGCTTGCCGAAGAGCTTGAGATCGGTCTTGGTGACGCCCTGCGGCTTGCGTGAGAGTGCTTTGTCCAGATCCGCCCAGGCGAACTTAACCTTGCCTTCCATCGAGCGGGTGAGCTTGGCGAAGACGTTGCGCATCGTCTGCTCAAGCTGAGTGCCGCGGACCGACTCGAGTGCCTGCCGGGCGAGAAACAGCCCGGCCAACTCCTCGGCGCCGACCTCGAAGACCGGGAAGTTGCTGACGTCCTCGGTGTAGCGGTAGCCGTGAGCCTGATCGTCATACTCGAGGGGGAGCTGCAGTCGGTCGCGCATGAAGTTGATGTCGCGTTGGACGGTCTTGGGGGTGACTTCCAGCTCATCGGCGAGGATCGAGCAGTTTGGTAGCCGGCCTTCCTCGATGGCCTTGTGGATGTGGTAGATGCGCTCCATCGGAGCACGAGTTTTGCCCACCCGGTCCTGTTCGGAAGTCTTTGCCATGCCAGAGGCTGTCAGGTCTTCGGGAGGAATACAAGCAGGCTCACCCTCCGGTTGTCCCACCCCTTAGGGTTAATTGGGTCCATGAACTCACTCCGCCATCCCGGTCGCCGCGCCTTCCTTGGTTTCCTTGGAGCCCTGATGGGTGCTCCCGGTGCCGTTCGCGCATCCATCCCCACCTTTGCCGACGATCGCGAACGCTGGCTCCGCGAATGGGCTGACCGGCCCAGAATTCCGGTGCGGGAGGCGGAGGATCCGCTGACCGACGTCCTCCTCAAGCACTCGGTTGAGGAACGGCCGCTGTCGCTCTTCTATTTTGGTGGCTCGCATCCTGGTCGGCTGCGTCAGTTCTCGCCGGATCTCGTGTTCCGGCATGAGCGCGGGCACCACACCTACGTCAGCGGCTTCTGCCATCTGGAGGAAGCACCCCGCATCCTCCGCCTCGATCGGATTGGGTTGGCTTGAGGAGCAGGCGGGTTCCATCGGACCTTGGCAGGATGTCCGAACCGGCTGGCGGGGTCATTCGATCTCGCGCGGCCCATGCGCGCAGGCTCGTTCTCATAGTAGTGAAGGCGCAAATTTCGCCGCCGAAACCAAATCAACACATGATGAAAACCAGCACACTTGCCACCCGCCTCGAACAGGACGTCCGTGAACTCTGCCTGCCGGAGGGACGAATCGTGGGAACCCCCGGTCACGCTGTCGCCGAAGCATGGGTCGCCCGCCGACTGGGTGAAATCGACTGCCAGCCATACTGCGGCGATTCCTTCGCGCTGCCCTACCACCGGGACGGGAAGGACTTCACCAACTTCGCAGGGGTGATTCCCGGAGAAGACCGCTCTCTGCCACCCGTTTTGATCGGTGCCCACTACGACAGCTTCATTCCCCATCCATGCGCCGACGACAACGGTGCGGCGGTGGCCATCACCCTGGCGGTGGGTGAAGCGGTGGCCGGGAGTGGGGGGCTTGAGCGGGATCTCATCGTCGCAATCTTCGATGCCGAGGAGCCGCCTCACTTCCAGATGGCGACGATGGGCAGCAACCGCTTCTACGAGGACCAGCTCGACGGTCGCGGTGTGCACTTTGCGCTCATCTCCGACCTTGTGGGCCATGACGTCAGCTTGCCCGCTAGCGCTCTGGGAGGGTTGGCCGCGAAGGCTGCGGCACCAATCGCGCCGCTAACCTTCGCCACGGGAGTCGAGAGCCACCCCGAGCTACCGGGAATCATGGGGGGTCTCCAAGTGCCGGATGGCATGAAGCTGGTCGCCACCCTCAACGACTACGTTGGTGACATGAGCGACCACGGGGCATTCCGCCGCAACGGGGTGCCCTACCTGTTTCTGTCTTGCGGGCATTGGGAACACTACCATCGGCCGACCGACACACCCGATCGCTTGAATTACCAAAAGATGGCCGCGATTGCCCGCTATGCAGAATCCGTCTGCCGTGCTGCTGCCGCCGCCACGCTTCCGGAGTTTCCTGCCCAGGAGGACACACTCGACTTCGAGAGGGCGACTTGGAAGAAGGCGCTTGGGGTGCTGCGCAAGCCCCTGGCCAAGGCTCTAGGCGTCTCAGGTTTTGACAGCCGCGAAGACATCGACCGAGCGGCGAGCATGCTGCAGCGCTTGGGGCTCTGAGACTGGTCCGCCTATGACAACCCAAACCCTGCTGTGAGCTTGTCCTTGCCGTAGTGACCTGCTACTATTCCACCAGCATCAGGAGTGACTCCGAAAGGGGTTCGGCAACCTGGCTGGGAGAAATCGCCAAGGTGCCTAGATGCGGGCTACACAAAGAAAGTCCGCACGATGTGCGGAGCGGGAAGATCCATCCCCGCCCGAACAATCTCCCCCGTCGTGAGAACGATGCGCCCGATCTGATGCCTTCAGGTTGGGCGTGTTTGCTTTCGGGGCGGACCTCCTGATGCGGATCGAACCCACGACCCGCATCCATGAACACGAACATCCAAATCAGCACCCGGCAGAGAACCGCCGGGATCAACCACCACCTGTGGAACAACCACGGAACCTGGTGGTTTCACGGCACCGTCCATCTTCCGAATGGCACCGCCGAGAGGGTCCGCACCAACCTGCGGACGAAGTGCGTTCAGGAAGCCCGTCGCAAACGGGACGGATTGATCGCCCGGTTGACCAAGTCGTCTGTCGCAGCCTGATCCATCAAGCGCCATGGAACCCGTAACCTACAACGCTCGCACCAGCGCCAGGCTGCAATCCATCAGGAAGTGGTCGGAAGAGAACCGAATCGTCCCGAAGGTCTTCGAGACCTTCGATGGCGGAGGCTTGAATGGCTACATCGTCGAGTTTGACAACTTTGGCGACCTGCAACGATTCCGTCAGCACTTCCGAATCAGGGGTCGCATCTGGGTCGAGGATGCAGAAGGCAAGCACCACCCGCTGGAGAACTTCCTGGAAGACCCGCTTAACGGGAATCCGCGGTTCTAGGACAGTAAATGTCCCACCCAAGCCGAGAAGATATCGACATGAGATCGAATGACCGCACCAGGCCAGTGAACTCCCGCGGCAAGCCCCTGTTCTTGTTCAAGCCCTCGCTTCCAGGAGCATTGGATCGCCCGAAGATCGAGGGAATGACGCTCGAAACTGAGCGAGGCTTGTTCATCAAGAATCCCCCGTGGGGGATCGTCCAAAGCGCCCTCGGCCTCCTCGACCCGGGTGTGGGCAATAGCTTTGCGGTGCTTTCGACCGGACAGAGCACCTACGTCCAGACGCTTCGCGGCACGAACGGATTCCATCTTGAGTGGCGAGTCACCGGAGACGATCCCGGGACTTACATTCACTACCGTGCCTGTGACCCGGAAGGATCCGCAGGTCGTAAGGTTCTCAAGAAGTTCGACGCGATCAACGCGGGGGAGTATCGCGACCTGCTGACCCTCGAAATGGTGATTTCGGCATTTCGCTCGTTCTTCGACCGCATGGCTCCACCCGCGGCCCTGCGCTGGCGGGTCCTCGACCTCTAAGGGCCTGCGCCAACCGGGGGCCACCGCCTCCGCAGACCACTTTCCAACCCCTCGGCTCCGGGTCCCTGACCCTGGGTCGGCTTACTAGACAACCCCACACCAACACTACCCCATGAACACCAACCTGACTGAAATTGCCTACGTCCTCGACCGCTCCGGCTCGATGGGAGGGATCATCGAAGCTGCCATCACCGGCTTCAACGAGTTCCTTCAGCAGCAGCTCGACCAGCCGGGTGATGCCAACCTGTCGCTGATGCTCTTCGACGACGACTTCCTCGCCCCGCACATCCGGACCCCGCTCCAGGACGTGGATGAGCTGGACGCCACGACCTACGTCCCTCGAGGGTGCACCGCGTTGCTCGACGCCATCGGCATCACAATCGACGAGCTGGGCAAACGCATCGCCGCCGAGCCCGAGGACCAGCGACCGGCCAAGGTGATCGTGGCCATCTACACCGATGGTTACGAGAACTCGTCCACCCGCTACACCCTGAAGAAGATCAACCAGATGATCACCCACCAGCGTGAGAAGTATGGTTGGGAGTTCATGTTCCTGGCCGCCAACCAGGACGCCATCGCCACGGCGGCTCAGATGGGCATCGGACGTGACATGTCGTCGGTTTCGGCGTGCATTGCAGGCGCACACCACGCCTTCTCCCGCAAGATGAGCTTGCTGCGCAAAAAGGCCCTCACCGGCGAGGAGGACGAGGACTTTCACAAGCCGATGGGGGACGTCGTCCGGGAGGAAGAGGAAGAGCGGGAGTGAGTCGGTCTCCACTCAGGCACCCCCCTCGCGGTTCTGCGACGTTGCCTCTCTCTTGAAGCGACGTCGTTGGCCCGCGATGTTCGTGTTGATGGGCGTGGTCACCTCGTTCCAGGAGCAGATCGAGTGGCACCTGCTGATCTCCTCGCTGGTCGTCGGCCTCGCGGTCGGCGTGATGTCGCTGGTCGGGCTGTGGCGGAAGTTGCGTGGGTGAGGGTGATTTGCATTCGAGTCAAGCCTTCGCCACAGGTCTTAGATCAGGTGCGAACTGGCGGTTTAGTCTCGAGCCGGGACCTTGTAGGAAGCTCTCCTCCGAGGACGGAGCGAATCGGATCAAATCTGCCCGGCACTGGTTCCGGGCAGTAGTATTCCTTCTCATCGCGGTGTGTGAGGCTCAGTCCTTGTCCGGTTTAAGGATCAACTCTACTTGTATGCCATTCTTTGATGCACTATTCATCAATTGGGTAACTTCTTCAACCACCTCAGGTAAAATTTCCGGTGGAATCTGAATCTTCACTCCGTTCTGTGCTCGAATTTCTGGATTAACTCTAGTATCGCGGACTTTGCGTTGGCCTGCCAGCCACTCACAACTCTTCCTTCCCAGTTCATTTAGCACGCCGGTGGCGAATACCCCGCTGCCAACAACTACCAAGCCAATGACCAATTCCCATTCGTGGGTTCGTTCTACTTGAATCTGTATCTGGCCCTTTTCGCCCCCTCCTACATAGCCCGAAAGATAACGCGGCTCGTCCGTTAGCCCTTCCAGAAACGTGCCAATATGCAGATCGTTGACATTATGGCCGTAGGGCGGCTCAGTCAGGTAGATGGCCAAACTGAGTTTACGGTTGACTGGGTCTTTGGCTTCGTCGGTAGAGGCTAAAAAACTCATAACTTGTGGTCTTGGGGCGATGGTGAAAGGGAATCTCTATTTGGTCAAGGTTCCCCATCGGGCAGTCAGTCCGGCGTCGGTCGTCGCCGGACTTGTCTCGAGAATATCAGCCTTCGCCCGGACCCCCCAGAGCCCCAGGATGGTTCTCTGACCAGAAGAAGGCATCCTCAAGAATCTGTATTACCCATGAGTAAAGCTCAGGTTCTTTGCTGTCTCGGGATCCCGCGACGTTCAGCACGCGAATTCCATGCTCATCCACGAATCCCTGAAGTTGCTCGGCGGAGTTGTAGGGGCCTCCCGAGCGGGACAAGTGAATCAATGGTTTGCCGTGTTTCCGAGCGAATTCGGCGGTTCTCAGGGAGCCCCCGGTGAGCTTCGCTGCCAGGGTGAAGATCACCGTGCCGTCGGTGTGCCGGGCGTTCCATTCGGTCCTCTGCAGGTAGCTTGCAGAGGGCGTTTCCTGAAGTCGGTAGCGGTCAGGAATCGGCCCGGCCTCCGACTTGCGGCCCTTGGGACACCAACCACCATGAGGGAACTTGTGGCGCAACGCGACGTCGAGCGCCGCGATGTCCGCCCCCGTCTGACCGCCTGATACCAGTTTCTCAATAACCGGGATGAAGTTTCTCCTCAGTATCCCGCTGGCCAATTGGAATGTAAACGCTTACGCTTTGCCGAATTCCTCCTTCATCCTCTAGCTTAGGGGAAAGACCAACAAAGAACGAGCCGGGGAGAGATCAAGGCCGCACAATCCGATTTCCAAGCCGGAGCAACGCAGTCATCAGCATTCTCAAACTCGTCAACCTAGATGAAGCCAAGCAACCCATCAAATTCTAGTAGGCATCACCGCGGCATCAGAATTGAGGAGATCGAGTCCTTGAGCTCCGAACTCGCAAGATCAATCGTCGATGAAGGTGGATCAAGTGCTTGTCTTCAACGATTGAAGTCGCTCTCGTCAAAAGCGGCCGCCGTCCTCTCAGACTTCCAAGGTGTTTTGATGCTCCCGGCGCTCGCTTCGATCGCAGAAGAAACAGCGCGAGAACTTTCGTCCCACAAAGGAGGGATCTCACTAGGAGGTCTAACGTATTTGACTGCAGAGGTTGCATCTGCGCTCGCGCTCTGCGAAGGTCCATTGTGGTTTCCTAGTGTCAAGGAGTTAAGCTCCGAGGCCGTCGAGGCATTGCGCCCAAGGAAGGGGTGGACTTCATTTCAAGGATTAACATCACTAGATCCAGAAATGGCTAAGCTATTTTCCGAATCATCTGGAAGTTGGCGTTTTCCAGGAATTCTCGAGATCACAGATCAGACAGCACAACACCTTTCAGAACATACAGGAGCGTTGTCCCTGGATGGTTTGCCCCAATTGACAGACGCCACCGCTGAATTCCTAGGGCAACATCAAGGACCAGTCCATCTGGATGGCATCACCAGACTCTCGATGGCTGCTGCCGAAGGTCTCGCGCAGAATAAAGATCAATTGTTTCTAAGTTCTATAAAGCATATAGACGATGCTACTTTATACCTAATTAACAACATCGAAGGCAAAGTGTACCTTCTCGGATTAGAGAGTGTACATTACAAGCACCTAGATTCGCTATCTACCAAAAAAGTTGGCCTGAAACATGAACTAGATGAAATTGTAAAGTTTGCGGTCGGCGCGCGAAATGGCAATGATGAAGACGCGTACCTCATGGGTTGTCTTCTTGTAGGAAGGGAACATATCGAATACAATCCAAGTCAAGCATTCGTCTACTTCCATCGTGCCGCTGAGTGCGGCAATCCCGAGGCCCAAGTTTGGATGGGCACATTGAATGAATTTGGAGAAGGCGTTCCCCAAGACCCTTCCGCGGCATTTCAGTGGTATCTAAGGGCGGCGAAAGCTCGGCATCCTGAAGCTCAGCTTGAAATTGGAAGGTGCTATGAACTAGGTATTGGAACCTCTCCGGACCATCGTAAGGCTCTTGCGATGTATCTTCGATCTGCTAAACAAAAGAACGCCGAGGCGCAATGTGCCGTTGGCCGATTCTACGCTGAAGGAAAGGAGGTCAGCGTCGATTTGGATCAAGCTAGCAAATGGTACCGAAAAGCAGCCGAGCAGGGCCATTCTAGGGGCCAATATGAACTCGCCGAGTGCATGTTCGCGAGCCCTAATGTGCGTGAGGAAGATCTAAAGTCGGCCTATAATTGGCTTCACCAAGCCGCCGAAAATGGATTCGTTGAGGCCAAGTTCAGAATAGGTGTTCGCCACGAGGAGGGCCTCGGTCTATCCCAAGATCCATCTTGTGCAATAACCTGGTACACTGAAGCAGCAAAGATGGGCTGCGCGAAAGCCTTGCACCGACTTGGCAGGTGTTACATGGAGGGGCTTGGGGTAATTCAAGATCCCTCGGAGGCTGTGAATTACTTCCGTGAGGCCGCCGATAGTGGTAGCGGAGAAGCCAAGCATGCGCTTGGTGAGTGTTATGCCAAAGGGGTGGGAGTGAAGCAAGATATCCTGGAAGCGGAGAGATGGTTTATTGCGAGCGGTGAGTCTCTTTGGGTTCAGGCGGCCGACGATAATGTCTACTCACAGTGTAAAATCGCGGGAGAGTTCGAAGCTGGCACTGACTTGTTGCCTCGTGATCTGACCCGTGCGGCTTGGTGGTATCTGAAAGCTGCAGAACTCGGGCACCCCGAAGCACAAGCGAAGATTGGGAACTGGTTCGAAGTTGGCATCGGAGTAGAGAAAGACCTAGAAATAGCTGTTCATTGGTATAAGAGGGCGGCAAAGCAGCATCGAGTTGACGCACAAACCGCCCTAGCAAGATGTCTCCACAACGGATTAGGCACCGCGAAGAGCAACATTAAGTCAACCTATTGGTATAGAAAGGCGGCCAGCCAGGGAGATCTGTGGGCCCAAATTGTGCTTGCGTCGAGATTGCTTCAAGGAGTGGGCACAAGTGTCAATATCAATGCTGCTGTGGAGTTGATGGAGGACGCCGCACATAAGGGCAATACAACTGCCCAATTGTGTATGTCTGAATACTATGGCGTTATTCCCGCTCCGCTAGATTGGAGCGAACTAAAGTTCTGGAGGATAAACCCGCTTGATGAGAACCCTGAAAAGTCAATTAGGTGGTTGATACGTGCTAGAGAGGGGGGTGACATGGAAGCCGCCTTCCGTCTTGGTTGGCACTATTTAATTGGGCATTGTATACTTCTCGGCATCATTATTTCGGATTTCTTGAGTGTGGCAGATATAGTCATCATTGCGGCTGCGTATTAACTCCCGATGATAGAATTG
>NZ_JBISBU010000075.1:0-20137 GCF_044385805.1 Haloferula sp. A504 | reverse complement strand
CGACTCCAAGTCTCTCGTGCCACCCCCGGAGGCGCGGCGGGGGGGAACCTACAGCCCAGCCCCCAACGGTCAATACCTTTCGAGAAGTTTTTTCACCCCCCCCGGCATCCCCCAATACCACCACGCCAACACTCTCCAGGGAATGTTTCAGGAGGGCAGAATCCGCCACCCGATCAGGGAGCATCAAGCTCGATCCAGACCTTCAATCCGCCGAGATCGGATCGTCCGGCGCGGACGTCTCCGGAACAGGCTTCAATCGCAGATCGCACGATCGCGAGGCCCAGGCCGGCCCCACCCGCCTCCCGGGTGCGCGCGCCATCGGGCCGGTAGAACGGCTCGAAGAGCTTGCCGAGTTCCTCCTTCGGGACGCCCGGCCCACTGTCTTCGATCGCCAGCCGCACCCGCTCCCCCGCCTTCGCGACACGAATCCGGATCCGGCAGGCTTCGCCGCCGTGGCGCCGGGCGTTGCGAAGCACGTTCGCCAACGCCCTGCCAAGCAAGCGCCGGTCCGCGAGCGCCTGCATGCCTTCCTTCATTTCGATCTGCACGGCGTGGCCGGGGCACTCCCGCGCGGCGACCTCGACCAGCAGGTCCTGCAGGTCGACGGGTTCACTCTTCAGGCTCTCCGGTGCCGTTTCAGCGCGGGTGAAGGCCAGAACCTCGGAAACGAGTTCGGACAGCTCCCCGACGTCTTCGTCGATCGAGGCAAGCCGCTTCCTGTCATCGTCGTCCAGGCGGTGCTCGAGCACGCCGAGACCGGTTCGGATCCTCGCAAGAGGTGAACACAACTCATGGGCCACATCACCCAGAAACCTCTTCTGCCCCCGCAGAAGGTGGTCCAACCGGCCCGCCATGCGTTCGATCGATGCGCCGAGCGATCCCAGCTCGTCACTCCGGCTCCCTCCCACCTTGACCTCGAAGCGTCCCTCGGCGATCCGCTCGGTGGCCCGTGATAGCTTTGTCAGGTAGCGGGTGATGCCGAGAATGAAGGGCGCCCACAGCAGCAGGCTGAGAGCCAGCACCGCGAGGCCACCGAGAAGCCACGGCCTGAGTTCGAAGAACAACCCGCCTGCGGATGGATTTCCCGAGCGAAGCAGCAACATGCCATGCAGTGGCCGGTCCTCGCCCGGATTGAAGAGAGGAAGATCGATCCCCGCCCAGTAGCCGCCGTCACTCGATCGCAGGAGGAACACGGGGCGAGGCTCGGGAGGGTCTTGGGCAACCCTCCCCCTCTCTCGCTCCGAAGCCGCCGCTCCCGGTGATCCCGGACGATCCCTCGGCGGACCGAACGGCCTCGGTGGGCCCTGGCCGGGGCCATCCCGCCATCCGCCCGGGCGGACCTCCTCCCGCCGCGCGGGTCCCGGCGGCCGCTGCCCCCTGTGAGTGAAGTCCTTGAGCCTCTCATCGACATCGGGGGGAATCCCGACGCGGCCCCCGAGGACATCCGCACGGTCTTCCAGCAACAGAAGGGGCTCGACACCGTACGGTTCGGTATGCGTCCGGACGATCTCCGCCCACCCGGTCCTCGATGCGTTCCTCATCTCGCTCGCCAGCACCGAGCCAAGCGTGGTCAGCCTTTCCCCCGAAGCCCTGCTGAGCAGGGAGTCGAGACCAAGGCGAAGCTGCCAGTTGAGGAAAAGAAGGAATGCTCCGGCGAGCACCGCGAGATGCAGGAGCAGCCACCCGATCATCTTGGCCAGCAACGGGAACCTGACTTTGCGGATCATGTGTCGAGTCCTTCGCCCAGTTTGTAGCCAACGCCCCGGACCGTGACGATGTAGCGAGGGTGACGCGCGTCGTCCCCGAGCTTCCGCCGGAGCTGCGAGACATGCACATCGATGGACCGGTCGAACACATCGAAGCGCCGGTCGGAAACGTCCTCCAACAGCGCCTCCCTCGACTTCACCCGTCCACCCGCCTTCATCAACGACGCGAGGATGGCGAACTCCAGGGTCGTGAGCTCAAGCACCTCACCCCGGAGGCTTGCCACGTGGGTTCCCTCGTCGACCACGAGCTCTCCCACCTGAAGGATTGCTTGCGGCTCTCCGGGGCTGACTGCCGCCCGGCGGGTGACCGCCCGAAGCCGTGCCAGCAATTCACGGCTGGAAAAGGTCTTCGGAAGGTAGTCGTCGGCCCCCAGCTCAAGCCCCACGATCCGGTCGGCCTCCTCTCCCATAGCCGTCAGCATCAGGACCGGCACATTCGAATCCTTGCGCAGTTCCCGAAGCACCTCGAAGCCATCCATGCCCGGCATCATGACATCGAGGATCACCGCCTCGTAGGCTCCGTGCCGGGCCGCCTCAAGACCCTCGGGACCCGTGTGCCGCATCTCCACCGACCATCCCAGAGGACTGAGATAGTCGCGGATCAATCCGCAGAGCTTGCGGTCGTCGTCAACGACCAGAAGCGGGCGACCTCCTTCATCCATGAAGCAAGCATGACCGTCCTCCGGCGGGCAATGCGACCACTTTTACGACTTCTTAACATCTCCCGCGCCCCCGGTTCTCCTTTGCACGGATTCATGCCCATCCTATCCTGAGGCATGTCCTTGAAGCCGGATGTTCCGCAGGTCCTGCGGGACTTGGGAACCATCCCGAAGTGCTGGGAGGACCGCAGCGTGATTTTTTTCGCCAACCTCCTCTCCCTGTTCTTCGGCAACCGGGACGGAGCCCGTCTCCTCTCCGAGGAAATCCGGTGCGTCGACAGCTATGGCGGACGCCTCCTGCCGGTGCTCGGCCTGATTTTCGGCGGCTCCCACAACGTGCTGGTCCTGGAGCGCACTCCCGACCCGGCGCTGACCGAGTTCTTCCTGCAACTCGGATTCGACCTGCCAGCCACCGAGATTCTGACCCGCACCGAATTCCTCGAACTTGGCCGGTCCCTCAAGGACGGGGATGGAGCCGATCATCCACTTCTGCGCCGCCTGGGCGAGGAACCGGCGGCCACCCTCGACGGCTTCGTCACCGATGAGGCCATCGCCCGCATCGCGGAAAGCCTCGGAAAAGACACGCTCTCGACCCCCGACGGAAGTCACCGGGGCAACAACAAGCTACTACTTCACCAGTATCTCGAGCAACTCGGACTGCCGACTTTCCCGACTCGTCTGGCGGAGAACGAGCGCGAGATTGCCGAGGCCCTCCGTGCTCTCGGCGGCGACGGCCATCGCCACGCGGTGATCAAGTCCCAGATCGGCGCTTCGGGGATCGGACTGATGAAGACTCCGGTCGGGACAACACCCAGGAATCTTCCGAAGGCCTTCCTGCATGAGGGGCCGTGCATGGTTCAGGGATGGCTCGAACCAGGCATCCACGGGATCGAGTCGATCCTCAGTCCCAGCGTGCAGATGTGCATCGGGGAAGAAACCGTCCACCTCTACGACCTGACGGAGCAAATCCTCGACCCGGCGGCAAGCATTCACCAGGGAAACGAGGCTCATCCCGCCTATCTCGACGAGATTCCGGAACTGAAGGGTGAGCTTCTGCACCAAGCCGGCGAGGCCGCCCGGTGGCTCCACCGCCAGGGCTTCCGGGGAGTCGCCAGCACGGACTTTCTCGTCGCGCTTGATGAAACAGGGACATCCACCGTCTATGTCTGCGAGATCAACGCCCGGGTCACCGGCGCGACCTACCCTTCGATCCTGGCCCGGCACTTCCATCCGCACGGCTCATGGCGGATGCGGAATCTCGAATTGTCCGTGGCGATGGAAGGACGCGACTTGCTGGATCGACTCAGGAACCAAGGCGAACTGTTCGATCCCGCCACCCAGTGTGGAATCATCCCGGTCAACTTCAACCTCGAAGCGGACGGCCGCGTGAGCAAGGGTCAGTTTCTCGCCGTCTCCGAGAACCTCGAAGAGTGTCGTCACCTCCTCGACACCGCCCGCGAGGATCTCCCGGTGACATGGAAATACATCAACGACCGATGAACCGCACGGAACTCAAAGACCGTATCGTCGCGCTGGCGAGGGACCTCATCCTGATACCAAGCACCGACAGCCGCCCCCCCGAGCGGGCGCGGGCATTTTCCTTTTTCCTCAACCACCTCGACCCGCTGGACGGCGTCGACATCCAGCGCTACGAATCGGGCGGCTACGAATCCCTGGTGGCGCTCCCAGCAGGATGCGAACGCGCGGAGGTGCTGATGATCGGCCACCTTGACGTCATCGATCATCCCGATCTGGATCTCTATCGATCCCGCATTGAGGACGGTCGGCTCTACGGCCCGGGTGCCGGGGACATGAAGGGCGCTCTGGCAATCATGCTGAAGCTGTTCTGCGACCTCCACCGGGAAACTCCGGGGATCCCCTTCGGCATGGTCGTCACCTCGGACGAGGAGCAGGGAGGCCACCATGGAGTGGGTCACCTGGTTCGGGAGGGCAGGCTCGACGCCGCCCATGCCATCATCCCGGACGGAGGGTCGGTCCACGAGGTCACCGTGGAGGAGAAGGGAATCGCGCACCTCAAGGTCATCTCCGGCGGCGAGGCATCCCATGCGGCGCGGCCATGGCTCGGTCAGAACGCCGCCGCCAAGCTCGCTGCGGGCCTGGCCCGCTTGTGCGAGGGGTTTCCGATTCCGGACGAGCGCAACCACTGGTCCCCGACCTGCTCGGTCACCACACTCCACACACCGAACCGCACGCCCAACTGCATTCCCGACGCCGCCGAGGCGATGCTCGATCTCCGGTTCCCGCCACCCCACCGCTTGGACGAGATGCTCAGCCGGGTGGAGTCCCTGCTCGGACCCGGCCTCATGATTGATCCGATCATCACCGCCCAACCCTCCCGGCTCAACCCCGACCCCCTGTGGTCGGAGGTCACCGAAGAGATCACCGGGCTCCCCGTCCGTGAGGTCCGGGCATCGGGTGGAAGCGATGCGAGGTTCCTGTGCGAAGTCGGGATCCAGACCATCATTGCCAGGCCGGAGGTCGGCGAACTCCACGCCCCCGACGAGTGGATCGACATCGACAGCATGGTCACCTTTTACGAGATCGCCCGGGAATACATCACACGGACGCTCCGGTAGCGCAGAGCCCGGACGCGGCCACGGGTCAGGGAGGGTCGCCAGCCACGCGGACGAGAATCGTGCTGCCGGGCTGGGCCGGAATGGTGGCGGGCACGTGGATGCCACGACCTTCGTCATCCGAAGAGGAGCCCCCAAAAATATGGCGTAACCGTGCCTTCCCCTTCGCCCTTGAATGGCGCGGGATTCGAGACGAGCTTCTTGTGATGAAGTCGACTTCAAGCATGATCTCCGGGCAGAATCGTTTGTGGCGATGAAGCTCGTCACGATACGGGCCCCTGCCTCGGCGAATCATCCGTCATTTCATCACCGGGAAGGCGGATTCCCAGCCCGGTGGCCGGCTGGGAAAATTTCCCAGCAGCCCCTTTAATGAAACCGTGCCTCATTTCACCTCAATCGACGGGACTCGATCTGATACCGACAAAAGCAACTTTCCATCAGCTCACCATCCGCTCAAGCTCCAAGCCTCCAATCGCAGACCCCACTACCATTCCCATGCACCCAACACGATGGTTTCGCCTCTCCACGTCCCTCCTTGGACTTGTTTTCATCACGTTCCTCCCGGCTGCAAACGCGGATTTTTCTCTTTTGATGCGTAACCTCATTGGCGGCTCTGACGGCAATCCCCAGAACACCACCGAGGCGGAGGCCATCATGGCGCTGGAGGCCTCCACCGGAGCCTACCTTTTCACCGACCACACGGAGTCCCCGGACCCGTCCACGATCAACGTTGGCGGGGGAGGAAGCTTCGGCGCTACGAACCCTCTGCCCAATGGCAACCAGCAGGACAACAAATACGTCCTCAGGGCGACGGCCAACGTGATCATCCCGGCGGGAAACTGGACCATCGGCTTCGGCAGCGACGATGGCGGCACGCTGAAGATCCCGGGGGTCAACTTCTCTACCCGGGTCAGCAACAGCGGTTCCTTTGCAGCAGACGAGGTGCGTTATGAGGGTACCCGGGGGCATCAATGGACCTTCGGCCAGGTCACACTGAACAACGATCTCGAGACCAGCCTCGAAGCCATCATGTTCGAGTCGGGAGGTGGCGACTCGTGGGAGATCGCCATCTTCCAGGGACACACCACGAGCTTCAACTCGGGCTCCTGGAACCTGCTGGCCGACGGCGTGCACGGCTGGACCGTGCAGGTCGAGCCGCTGAACGACCCCAACCCGCCGGTGATCAGTTCCTCGATCCCCGAAGACAATTCGACCGACAACTATGGCGGTGCCAGTCTGGTGGCGACCTTCGACGAAGAGATCGAGTTCACTGGCGGTGGAACCATCACCCTCACCGACCTGACGGACGGCTCCGACATCCGCACACTCAGCCTCCCGGACCCGCAGGTCAGCGTCTCCGGAACCGACCTGACCATCGCCCCGAGCACCAAGCTGGAATACGACACCGAATATGAAGTGACCATCTCGGATGAAGCCCTTCAGGACACCTGGACCAATCCCGCGCCCAATGTCTACCGCGGCACGACCTCCGGCGAGTGGACCTTCCGCACCGCGCCTCTTGATCCGGTTCCGCCGCTTGTCGCGTCGTTCTTCCCCTTCTTCCCTGCTCCGGGCACCACGGACGTCGATCTCATCTTCGATTATCCAACCGCACCTTCGGTTGCATTCAACAAGCCCATCGTGCTGGGAACCGGATCGATCATCCTGAGAAACCTGACGAGGGGCGAGGATACCGCCATTCCCACGACAAACACGGACCAGTTGATCGTCGGGGATTTTGCGTCGGAGGACGACCTGCTGACCATCCTCCCTGCCGAACCGCTGGATCCCGCGTCGGACTACGCGGTGATCATCGAGCCCAACGCGGTCCTGAACCGGAGCGGGGAGGCCTTTGCCGGCATCTCCGACCCCACAACCTGGTATTTCCAGACCGCGATCGTCACGGTCTATTCTCCGCCAGGACCTGGCACGACGACTGGAGACAGCTGGAGCGACCCCGATAGTTGGACGGTCGCCGTGCCGAGAGACGAGATCAACGTCGAGATCTTCGCCACCAAGAGCGCCACTTCAGACGGGGGGCTCGCCGACCCCTACACCGGAGACTTGTTTCTGGGTTCGGCCTCGCTGCTGCAGATCGGCTACCAGAGCCCACGGTATCAGGAGGATTTCAACGCTCTCGGCACACCCGGCGAAACGACCATCTTCATGCTGAGTGACAGCGAGCTTCGTTTCCGGGCGGGCGACAACAATGGGGCAAGCCCCACCGTCATCCCCGGCATCGAGCTGCTGGGAGACGCCCGAATCACGATGAATGAAGGCTCCGAACCCGCCGAGGACTTCGAGTTCGCCCATGGCTTCAACGGTCCGCATCGGCTCGACCTCAGGGGCAATGGTGGCCAGGACGCTCTTCTGACGGCACCCAACACCTTCTCTGAACTCGTGATTTCGGGCAACGGCGGGGCCTTTGATGTCTTCGCCCAGGCCACCGGCTCATTGGGAGGAAATGTCACCATCAAGTCCTTCAACGGCGGTCCGGCGGCGAATCTCTTCATCAACGCGGCCGATGCGATCGACGATTCCGCCGCAGTCGCCCTCAACGGCGACACCGGATCGACACTCATCACCATGAGCGCCGACGATTCGGTGAACACGCTTACCATCAACAGCTTCCCCTATCCCGCCGGGACGTACGGCCGGGTCGGCACCCCCGCGACGGTGGACAACGAGGTGACTTGGATCGCCGGTGACCAAGTCCTGACGGTGCTCTCCGACACCGGGGGATCAGGCGACCCAATCTTCCTCGAGATCACCGACGACACGAGCGACGGTGAGGTCTTCATCTCGCAACAGCCCGTCATCACGTTCACCCTCGAGTTCGACAACCCCGGGACTTTCAACGGCGGCACGGGTGCCTTCTTCAGCCTCGGCTCCGCCACGGTTTCGATCGACAGCGTCACCCAGATCTCGGATCAGGCGGTGGAAGTCGTCGTCACGGCATTCACGACGGGGACGGTGAATCTCCAAACGACGGGAGCGGCATCCTTCGACGACCTCTTCGGTGACACGCTCAGTGGTCCCTTCGTGGATGACACCATCATCGCGGTGCGTGATGTGGACGACGTCTCAGGCCAACTCGGAATTCTCGATCTGACTCGTAACAACGGAATCAACCCGGCCACCGGAGCCCTGTGGAAGATCGGTGACACCTACCGGCTCGTCTTCTGCACGAGCAGCGGCATCTCGGCCATCTCGTCGAACATCACCACCTACAACAACTTTGTCCAGACCCTGGCCGATGCAAGCCCGCTGGGCATCGGAACCACGGAAGGGGTGACGTGGAAGGCCATTGCTTCGACACCGAGTATCTCGGCGCGGGACAATGCCTCGCTCGACCCGAACGGCACGGGTACCAGCGTCTGGCTCGTGGATGGAACGACCTGCGTGGCCGACGACTACGCGGACCTTTTCGGCGACGGCACCATGAACGTCGCCATTGGGAAGTCGGAGACCGGGGGGCAACCCCTCTACGCGGGGACATACCGCGATGTCTGGACCGGCTCGGACACCTCGGGAAACATCAAGGACAATGATGCACTTGGCGCGGCCGACGGCACCTCGAAGGGCGGCCTCATCACCAACTGGCGCCGGGGCTGGATCGACCGGTTTTCGATCGACAAGAATGAAGTGCGCCCACTCTACGGAATCTCCAATCTCCTGACGGTCACCTCCACCCTGCCCCCTGCCCCCGAAATCGCCGTCCGGCAGGACTTCACCAATCTCGTGAGCGGCACCAGCTCCTACGAATTCGGCACGTTCGGCCTGAACACCGACAACGACCTGGTTTTCACGATCTACAACTTCGGCGATGCACCACTCAATCTGACCGGTTCCCCCGACCTGGTGGCCGTGAGCGGCGATCCCGACTTCACGATCATCGACCAGCCGGACTTCAACCCCGTCCCCACCATCAACGGGCTGACCACCTTCACGCTACGGTTCAGGCCGCAGGCCTCGGGTGCACGGAGCGCGACGATTTCGATCCCCAATGACGACAGTGACGAAGCGCCCTTCACCTTCACGGTCACCGGGACCGGCAACAGCCAGTCACCTTACGAGGCCTGGGCGGGAACGGGCGGGAGCTTCGCTGAAGACGACAATGGTGACGGGATTGCCAACGGCATGGCATGGCTCCTCGGAGCGTCCGATCCCGGTGTGAACGCCACCGGACTGCTGCCGGCGGTCAGCGAGGATGGAAGCGGCAATCTGGTCATGAGCTTCAGCATGCGCAACGCGGGCAACCGGGGTACATCGACCCTGCATACTCAACACAGCAGCGACCTGGGCATGACCGACGCGTGGGACGCCGCAGGAAACCAGGCACTGGTTCCGGACATCGACGGCACCGTGAACGGAGTCGTCTTCGATATCACCGCCGGAGACCCGCTGAACACCGTCGAGGCCACCATCCCCGGAGATCAAGCGAATGGTGGCAGGACGCTCTTCGGTCGCCTCCTTGCCACCGAATAGACCCGGGCCGCCGAGCGCTGCCCGCATTGGCACGGGATCATGGATCCCGGTCGAGCATGTCGACCACCGGCGCGATGCCCAGACGACCCGTTTCCGGGTCCTGGAAGAAGAAGACCAGTGACCGGTAATTGTCGTTGGACGGCCAGCGCGTATCCCGGAATTTCTTCCAGTCCCCTTCACGCTGATAGAAGAAGGTCGCCTGGCAAAGGCCCCCGTCATGAGTCGGCTTGGGCTTGATCATCTTCTGCTGGCTCGGCTTGAGGCCGAACTCGGTATCACCGATCATTCCTCCCACGTTGAGCGTGGAAGCATTGATCAGGAGAAAGCTCGCCCCCTTGAAATTGGAAAGGTCGGCATTGACCGGAAGGACCGCGAAGCCGTCCTTGTTTTCCTTGCCCTTCCGCATCAGGAGGACGATCTGACTCCGGGTTCCGAGCGACTTGGCCTGGCCGTAAACCTCGAACGCCGGTTCACCCTCCTCGTTCACCACGGTCTTGCCGACGGCAATCGTGGCCAAGGCGGGGACCTCATATTCCGGCGACAGCTCGTGCCCGGGCGTCTGGACTTCGATGGTCTTTCCCTCTCCGATGAGCAACTCCACCGGCTGCGGCCTCATCTGCTTGGGAAACGCAAGAAACTGCAGTTTGAGAACCTTGTCCTGGGCGAGCACGTCGGGGCGCAAGACCGCCATGATGACGAGCGTGAGTAAGCCGATCGGTTTCATGAATGTTGCAGGGCACGCCAGAGTCCGGCGCGCCGCACCCTCCATCAAACCTCCGATGGGTTCAACCAGCGAAATCGTGAAACGGTCAGCCTTCGCCCGAAGTTCCGGTTGCTCTCCGACTGCAGTTCCGATTGCTTCACATGGGGCTCGTCCGCCGCATCGATGTATTCGGGCACGCGCTGGACCGTCGCCTCACACCAAGCCCGGGCCACCACCTTCCCACTGCGATCAACGGCATCCCCGTAGGCCCGGATCACGAAGGTATCTCCCCGTGGAGTCAGTTGCCCCGCAAAGCCGCGCAAGATGTCCGCCTGGTCGACATAGGCGGGGCTCCCATAGGCGATGGCACCGTCCATCGCCTCATCGAATTTGGAATTCATCCAAGCCTTCTCGTTCCGGGAAAACTCCCGCACCCCGCCGCGGAATCCCTCGTTGATCGAGACACTCGGATCGTCGAGGGCGGCCTGAAGCGCCCCTTTGACCGCGAGTTCCGTGTTCCCTCCATCCAACCTCCGGTTGACGAACTCCGAAAGCGAAAGGAAGGGACCGCGAAGCTTAACCTGCTTGACCATTGCCCCGGCAAGTTCGTCGATCTCCTGATCGGTGAGTGCCCGCCATCCCGTCCACTGTTCCGGATCGCTGGGATCCGAAGAGCTGCCGGTGTAACTTTCGCCACCGGGAAGGGATCCGGCTCCGATGGGGACTCCATCCGGCTGCGTTTCATCGATCCTGATCCCGCCCGAAAGCGAATCCTCCGGATCGAGATAGGAGACCGCTTTTCCTTTCAGACTCGAGAACAGGGCCTTCCATGCGATCTTGGATGTGGAATTGATGTTGAATGGGGCTTCAACCATCATGTGACGCGCCACCTTGTCGGCAAACCCATCCTTGTAGTCATCGTATGCCTCCAGCCATTCCTCGAGACGCTGTTCCCGGAAGCCTCCGAGATACGGCACCAGTCGCCGGTTCGGCAACGGCTCCCCGCTCAAGAAGAACCTCCGGGCGACCTCCTGGGCTGACAACTCACGCCGGCTGCCGAAGACGGGACTGTCCAGGACCGGCGTGATCGAGGAAAAATAGAATTCGTCCCACAAGGCCTTGTTCGCCAGGTAGGAATGGTCGACGAAGGGTTCGTTCGTCGCCGGCGGAGTGCCGCCCTGCTGCTCGTAGTAGCGCGTCCAGCGGGTGAACGCCTTGTCCGCGGGAATCAGCGGGTGGGCGTAGGAGTTGCCGATTGCCTGCAGGTTGTAGGGAGCAAGGCCACCAAAGCCGTGCACGGTGGTCCGGTGAAACGCCTCCGTCGACCAAGGATTGCGCAGGCCCTGATAGCCTGCCGCCGCCGCTTCGGTTCCGAGACTATAGCCTCCGAGCACGGCATGACTCAGCGATGCGATCGAAATCGGCGGAGTGAGCGGCAAATGCTGCTGCACCACATGGGTCGTCCCGGATTCCGCCGTGTAGCCACCTCCATGGTATCCGTGGTCGTCGGGAGCGATCTCCACCGGGGCATCAAGAATGTTGTCGAGCGGCACGAAAAACCAGTTCCAGCCGTAATTGTAGAGGGAGTCGCTCCGGACGTCGTCAATGAAGGGAGGATGCAGGGGCGACGAGTGGAGGAACGGACGGGTCGGAAACCTCCGCGCCGCCCCCTCCGCACCGGCGATGCCACTTGTCTCATGGGTCTCAACCGCGGACTTCATGCCGAAGTAGAGGAACGGTTGGGGCACGGCGTCCTGGATGCCACTGCCCATGGCATCGATGAGTTCCTGGCCCCGCCTCGCAGGGATCTCGATCGTCCGCACCTGGGTCGAGGCCAATGATCCGCCCTGCCCTCCGGGGAAACCCAGATGGGTCAGGTCGCTCTTGTAGTTCGCCCCGTTGTTCCCCCGGGTCAGCCTCCCACCGATTCGAAAGGCGCGGTAGTGCCACATCACGCCGGGGGCATTCCGCCCGTGGCGGGACTTTTGCGTGAAGTCGGTCGAGAAGCTGTTTCCTCCGGTATTCCTCACGGTGACGGAAATGTAATCCTGGGCGCTGAAGGTCATCATGTACTCGTTGTCCCCGCTCCGCCGGCCGGCCCCGCCGACACGGTTGTCCGGAATGATGAATTTTTCCGGATTCCATCCGGGCACCAGTTCCAGTTCCGGGAAGAACTTCTCGCTGAAACGATTGGTGCCCCGGCCGCCCCGAAGCATGAAGTCGACGTAGTTGCTTCCTCCTCCCGAGTTGGAGGCATGCTTCAGGGCGAAGACCTTGTATTCCCCGGGCTCGAAGACCGCCTCTTCCTCGCCCGAAATGAACAGGGTGTAGAGTTCGTTCTGTTGGTTGTTGGTGACGCGGTTGAGATTGATCCTCACCGGACTCCCCTCCGGCGACCCACCATAACTGCTCGACTTGTTGAACTCGAGTTCGACGTTGATCGGATGTTCGCGGAACATGAGCGACTGCTGGTCCGGATCGCCGATGTTCATCACCAGGGGAACATTGAAGGGGTTCCACAGAGTCACCGCCGGGCTGAACCCGATCCGCACGCGATGGGTGTCGGGGAACGGATCGGCGCGGGTCGGCCGGGGACGCGGCGTGATCGGCTCGCTGACAAAGCTCAGGATCATCTCCATCTTGACCACGACCGGGCTGCGATACAGGGCGCTGGGCTGCCGGAGATACTTGTCGAAATCCCCCTTGGTGCCGCCATAGTCCGGATTGCTGATCACCAGGCCGTTGCCCAAGATGCTGTTCGGGGGTGATGAGTCCCGGGTCGATAGCTGCAATCCTCCATTCCAATCCTCCCGATAATGGTCGTAGGTCTGATAGTAGGCAGCAAGGTCTTGGATCGGCACGCTGGCCTGGAGCGTCGGCTCGATGCTGTTCACCAGGTTGTCGAAGCGGTAGAGCATGAAGTCGTTGCCTTCGCTCTTGATCGACGTCGCCCACTCGTACTCGACTCCGGAACGGGCCGAAAGGTTGAACACCTCCCCGGGAGCGATCGCCCTCTCCAACAGCGTCGAAAGATCTCGCTTCAGGCCGCCCTCGCGCACATCCGCGAGCACTCCCATCGATGAGGTGGTGATGTCGTGGAATCTTCCCGTGGCCTCGCGAGTCACACCCTCCACGAGGCCGAGGGTCTCGCGCGATGGCAGGAAGCCGAGGGCCGCGTCGTCCGCGACGCGTTCAAGGCCTTCAACCGTCGAGTGCCCCATCGAGGCCGGGGCGTGCTGGCGGAACAACCGCTCGTGCAACGCGATCGAATCCTGCGCTTCGTAGGGATCGTCCATGATCCCGGCCTTCTGGCTTTCATCTCCCACCCACCACGCGTAGCGGCCCGTGGACGCGTCGGCGGAACCCACGGGCACCAGAGAGGCCCTCACCTTTTCAGTGGCGGGCATCTCCGGATCCAGAGACCCATTTCCTACGAGAATGACGGCGCTGTCGTCCTGGCCGGGCTTGCCGACCGCCGCAAGGTTCGCATTCGTCGCCGAATCGACATCGCCAGTCCGGCCTTCGGGAAGCGAGACCATCCATGAGCGGAAATGATCCTCACGATTGGGTTCGTAGCTCGGACTGATCCCGGTGTTGGGGTCCCCGATGGTGGAGTGCTCACTCGGATCATCGTTGCCCGCCGGAGACGTTCCCCCCGCCTTCCAAGAGTCCCAAACGCCCATCCAGCGCGGGTTGGGAATACCCAAGTCGTCATCAGTGCCAGCAAGGATCGATCCATTGGCCGACACTCTCTGATCCGGTCCCATCGCCTTCTGCAATTCACCCAGCGCAATCGTCAGCGCGAGCCGGGCATTGGCCCGGGCCTCGGAGGCAGCCAGCGCATTCGACGAACTCCGCAAGGTGACCGTCGAGAGCGAGAGCAGGCCGACGGCCAGCAGGGCCAGCAGCACCATCAACGAAATCGTGATCACCAAGGCGAAGCCACGCTCGCCGGGAGCTTCGTGGGTCCTCAGTCCTTGCGGTTGGATGGATTGGGTCTTTGCCATCACAAAATACATACGACCGCAAGGTATTGCCGAATCGGGACAATTGAAGTGAAAAGTCACGCAGAATCTATCCCTTTTGCAGGATAGTCTCCAGGTTTTCCGGAGTCTTCGGAGCCCTGGAACATCCGGGTTCCGGTGCTTTCCCAAGCGCCTGCCGAACCGACACATCCGGCCCCACTCATACCAACTCACAGAATGCTCCGGTAGAATGGAGATGTTGAAAGGGATTGAAAACCAGTCGCTTCGCGAGTTGGAGAGCACCGGGTGCTTTTCCGCAATGTCTGGGTTGCTTGTCGGTTGCGGCGCCCGCACCGCGCCCTCCTCGCGCCTTGAGCTTGCGAAAAATCACTCCGGCCATTCTACCAGATCATTCTGTTCATTGGTATCAGGCACCACGCTCACTCGGCGGCGGGCGCGTAGGCCAGGCGGAAGAAGCCTTGGCCCTGACACTCGGGAGCGGGGACCACCACTTCGATGCTCCCCTGCGCATCGGCGGTAACCGCAAGGGAACCCCATTGCTCCAGATCTCCCGACCACTGGAAGACATAGTCGACATGGGCCACCGCGGACATTCCGACGGTCAACTGCCGGGCCTCTCCGGCTCCCGAAAAGGTCATCGTCATGCCGTCGGTCGGCAGGACGACGAGGGCCAGCTGTCCGTCTTCGTCGAAAGGATCGGACCATTTCGGGTCGGTGTAGATCGCCGATCCGGTGAGGGTCCGCAGGAAGGCGGCGAGGTCCGCCTGTTGCTGGCCGCTCAGGTTCAATCGCTGCGCCTGGGGTCCGCCGGGACCTCCCGGCCGCGTCAGGCGCGGATCGAGTCCCGTCACCACCGCCGGGATCGCGTTGTAGTGGGCGATCACCTGCTCCAGCGTGGCAAACTCTCCGGTATGCATGAATCCTCCGTTCGAGGTTCCGCCGGGACCGACCAGATCCCGGAGGCTGGGCGAACGCGTGACGGTGAAGTCGTTGCCGCCGCCGATCGCTCCCACCACGCCGTTGTTCCCGGAGTTCGGAGCGATATCGAATGCCGGTGGCTGATGACATGCCGCACAACCGGCACCGCCGCCCGGCCCCGGACCGGCCAGGAAGAGTTGCTTCCCGTTGTTCTCGGAAGCCGTGAAATTCGGGAAGGGCGGCCCGTCGGCACCGACCGCGGCGCGGCCTTCATCGTAGCGGCTGTCGAAGGACTGGATGCTCCGGACGAACTGCGCGATCGCGTTCTGGATGCGGGCTTCCGTGATGGCCGGGTCGCCGTAAACCGCCTTGAACAGGACCTGATAGAGTTCGATGACCTCCAACTTGTCGACCAGATCGGAGAATCCGGGATCGCCGTCCGCTCCACTGAATCCCATCTCCACGTGGTCCTGGATCGGCTGTGTGGTCTGCGCCTCGAGGGTCGGAGCCCGCTCGTCCCAGAAAAAGTGCTCTTCGGCGGAGAATCGGGCGTTCACCAGTCGCATGGAATGCCGGCCCGTCGTGCCGGCCACCCCGGTGCTCGCCACGGCCAGATCCGAGAACGCCCGCTCCTGCTGGTGGCAGGAAGCACAGGAAATCGTGTCGTTGCGCGACAGGCGCTTGTCGTAAAAGAGCACCCTGCCAAGCGTGGCTCCGTGGTCGGTGATCGGATTGTCGGCGGGCGTGTTGTCGCGATTGATGTAGTCCGGAACCGGTTGATCGGCATAGCGGGCGGGGTTCACCAGATCGATCACCCCCCCGGCGGCGCAGGCGAAAGGGGCGGCGGCGAGCAATAATGGGAGCACCTTCATCCGAGTAGAATTCAGCGCGAACGTAAGCTCCGTATGGGGAAAGCGGCCTTTTTCGTAAAGATTCGGTTAATCCGTTCGACGACGCGTCGAAAATCCACCTCAAGGCCCGGGCGTCGGACCCACGCTCGCGTCCGGATCCATCAGTCGATCAAAAGTCGCGGCATCCAGTTCGCCGGCAGCCAGCACCTCCTCACGCAGGGTCGTGCCGTTCCGGTGGGCGGCCTTCGCGAGCGCCGCCGCCCGGTCGTAGCCGATCGCCGGAACCAAGGCCGTGACGCGCATCAAACTCCGCTCGAGCAGTTCGGCGATTCGATCCTCGTCAGCCTCGATCCCGTCCACACACCGGCGGGCGAAGCTGTCCGCCGCATCGCCCAACAAACCGACCTGCCGCAGCAGTCCGTGGATCATCATCGGCTTGTAGGTGTTCAACTCGAACTGCCCCTGGCTCCCGGCGATGCCGATCGCGGTGTCGATGCCCATCACCTCGACGCAGACCTGGGTGAGCGCCTCGCACTGGGTGGGGTTCACCTTTCCCGGCATGATTGATGACCCGGGTTCGTTGGCGGGCAGCACCAGTTCCCCGATCCCGCAGCGCGGCCCCGATCCCAGCATCCGGACGTCGTTGGCGATCTTGAAAAGCGACGAGGCAAGACCACGAAGCGAGCCCGACATCGAAACAACCGCATCGTGGGCCGCCAGCGCCTCGAAACGATTGCCGGCGGGAACGAAGTCCTCGCCGGTCAGCGCCGCGATGCGCGCCACCACCTTCTCCGCGAAGCCCTTCACGGTATTCAGTCCGGTGCCCACCGCGGTGCCGCCCTGAGCCAGTTCGAGCAAGCCGGGAAGGGCCGCGTGGATCCGGTCGATCCCGAGTTCCACCTGCCGCGCATAGCCGCCGAATTCCTGGCCCAGCCGCAGCGGCGTCGCATCCTGGAAATGGGTGCGCCCGGTCTTGATGATGCTTTCGAAAGCGGAAGCCTTGCGGACCAAGGCCGAGTGAAGCGCCTGAAGCTTTGGCAGCAACTCGCTGCGGATCAATCGCATCGCCGCGACGTGCATGGCGGTGGGGAAGGTGTCGTTCGAGGATTGAGAACGATTCACGTGATCGTTCGGATGCACGGGGTCCTTGCTCCCGATCTCGCCACCGAGCAATTCGATCGCCCGGTTGGCGATCACCTCGTTGACGTTCATGTTCGACTGCGTGCCCGAACCGGTCTGCCAGACCACGAGGGGAAAATGATCGTCCCATTTCCCTCTCGCCACCTCGCCCGCGGCTTCGATGATCGTCCGCGCCCGCGACTCGTCGAGCAGGCCGAGGTCGCGGTTGATCTCGGTGGCGGCCTGCTTGACCAGGGCCAGGGCGTGAACGACCTCGATCGGCATGCGTTCGCCGCCGATGGGAAAATTGCCCAGCGAGCGCTGGGTCTGGGCGCCCCAGTATCGGTCGGCCGCCACTTCGATCGGTCCGAGACTGTCGGTTTCCTGTCGGGTCATGGTCTTCATGAATGGCGAGGCTCTCGCTTAAAGCCGTCGGTCCGGGCACTCTGCGCCGCCCGCCGGGCCCGGCTGAACGCCTCGAGGCGCAAAACGAGCGCCGACGGTTTCTCGGCGAAAATCCGGGCTCCGAGATCGAAGGCCTCCCGCCGCAGGGCCTCACGCTGCTCGTGGATCAGGCCGTTCAGCACGCGCAGCACGTCCGGGCTGCCGTAGTCGGCGAAATCCGTGGCCAGGCAGGTCTCCATCACGCCGAGGTCGTGCTCCCGTCCGAGCAGGTCGGCGAGGCGTTTGGCCTCCTTGCGTTGGGCCTGCAGGACCGGCCGCCACAGGTCCTCCAGCAGCTTCAGTTGATGGGCGAAATACTTGGTTCGCTTGCGCCACTCGTGGAAGCACTCGGTCGACGGTTTCCCGGCGGCGGCCCGCATCGCCTTGCGGCCGCGCCGGTAGGTTTTCGCGATTCCCGGCAGCAGGTCGTCCCACCCCTTCACCTTGCCGGCCCACCGATCCACCGCCACGCGCCCTTTTCCCAAGGCCGCGGCGAAGGCATCCATCTCCTCCCCGAGATTGGTCCGCTCCCGCGCCCGGCGCTGCTTGTCCAGCGTGAACCGGCGACGGATCGGGGCGAACTTGGCGCGATCTAGAGGCCCGTCGTAGCGATCGAGAAGACGGTCGTAGGTTTCGGTCAGGGCCTCGGCGTCCCGCAATCCCGAAAGCCGCCGCGCGGCATCGCGGTAGCGGGCGTTCTCGCGCTGGTAGCGCTTCCCGATCACTCCGCGGCACAGCCGCAGCAGCGCCCGCAGCTTTTTGCAGCGCTTCCGCACCTGATGAATCGACTCGTGGAGATCGCGATCACGGGCGGCGAGCTCGGAAGCGGCGCGGTCCAACTGCTCGAGCGCGACACGCCGGACCTGCGCCTTGGTCGACCGTTCGGGATGGATACGAAAGCTCATGATTCCGAGGGGCTCCCATCCAAAGCCCGGACCCCCGACAGTGCAAGAAAAGGCTCAATCCCGGCCGAGGCGGCGCAAGCGCACGGCAGCTCCCGCACCCGCGAGGCACATCGCGCAATACAGCCCGAGCGAGGCGAGGGGCGACCAGGCCTGCAAGGGCGAGTGGAGGAGACCGGTGGCAAGAATCAGCACCGCGATCAGCGTGTTGGACGCCGAAACGTAGTCGGTGCGCCGGTCGCCCTCGACGGCATCCACCACCCAGGTCTTGCGACCGAGCCGGACGCCGGCGTAGCCGATGTTGAAGACCAGAAAAACCAGCGGCCAGACCCATGCGGCATCGGCCCATCCGGGCGCGAGCCACGAGATCGCGATCCCGGCCACCCCGGCCACGGCCGCCACCAGCCCACCGGCGGCCATCGACCACTCGCCGGCCCGGTCCGCCAGTCGCCCCCAGAGAAACGAACTGGCGGCACTCGCCATGCCCGACGCGAGAATGAAACCAACCAGGGAGGTGATCTGCCCACCCGACCGCTGACCCAGCACCACCAGGAGCGGTGAGGCCAGAGCCGTGCCGAGGAGCAGTCCGCGGGCGATGATGAAGGCCCGGAACATCGGATCCTCGCGGACCAGGAAAAGCCGCTGGAGCCAGCCCTCCTCCGCCCCCCCGCTCTCCGGTTCCGCCGCGGGCTCGTTGATGCACGAATACAATGCCGCCCCCAGCACCCAGAGCACGGACGCTCCGAGCACCATCCAGGCCAGAAACCCGGCCGTTTCATGGTCGCGGAAGAGGATCAGGACCACCGCCGCTCCGGCCGAGAGACTTCCCGAGATCGCGTTCGAGAGTCCGCCGACCCGGCCACGAAATCCTTTCGGCACGGTGCGGCCCAGCACGTCCTTGGAACTGATCGAGCAGAACGAACGCGCCAGTGCGAACAGCGCCACACAGGCAAGCACCGTCCAACCCGCGGCCGTTGCGGGAAGCATCAGGGCCGCCACGCCCATCATCGCGATCGCCAAGGCCTGGGCGAGGGCTCCGGCGACGAAGACCAGCTTCCTCCGCTCGAACTTCTTGACGAAGCCGGAAACGAAGAGTTGCGGCAGCATCGAACCGGCCTCGCGCACAGGAACCAGCATCGAGAGCAGCGCACCGGGTGCCCCGAGCGCCGACAGCATCCAGGTCAGCACCGTCTTCGGGTTGGTCAGAACATCGCCGAGCTTGGTCATGCTCTGGCCCGCGATAATCCACATCGCGTTCCGTTTCTGTGCTGCCTTCAGGTCTGCCAAAGCGCGGCAAGCCTACGCAGGGAATCCCCGCCGCCAAGCACGGGAAACAGTCATGCGGGGGTCACCACCCCGCGTAGAAGCTCGGCACGTGGTCCTCGCTGGTCGCCAGCGAACACTCGATGGCGAGGGTCCCCAGTTCAGGAATGGCGGAAACCATGGAATACGTGCCGCCCGCCGGACAGACCGGCTCGGTCCTCAGAAAGTTGTCCCCACCCACCAGGTCGGTGACGATGTCGATGGGAGCGTTGTCGGGGACTCCATTGAGATTCTGATGCGAGCGGACCGCTTGCTGAACATTCCGGATGTTCATGATGCAGCTGGCCCGGTCCGAACCGCGCTTCCACGCCCGTCCGCCGATGAAGAGAACGGCAATCAGTGCCAACAAAACGAGGATGACCACCGTCAACTCCAGCAGGGTGA
>NZ_JBISBU010000074.1:0-20195 GCF_044385805.1 Haloferula sp. A504 | reverse complement strand
CCATGCCGGTTCGCCGCATCCATGCCCATCCCAAGCTCGAAGAAAACCGTGGCCGGGTCGCCCTCATGCGCGGACCGGTCGTCTATGCCTTCGAGGGAGTGGACAATCCGGGGCTTGATTTGTTTGAAGTCGAACTGCCGGTCGATGCCAGGCTGAACTCCGAGCACAGGCCGGATTTGCTGAACGGCGTTACGGTCGTTCGGGCCACCGCGATGAATGCCGAAGGCAAACCGGTCACCCTGACCGGGATTCCCTACTATGCCTGGGCCAATAGGCATAAGATGCCCATGAACCTCTGGCTGAAGGAGGCCCTGCCCGAAGACGACCTGAAGCCGTAGATTCATGAGCCACACAAATCGACAGAACCACAAGGTAGGGACTCTCGGTTGCGGCAGGTCACGACGGCTTGGAACGTCAACGTCGGCAATACGGTCAACGCGACCCGTCAGATCACAAGCACGGACAACGACGTCTGTCCCGCCACGGAGAACAGCGTCAACAGTTCCTGGAACGGAGTCGACTGGCAACAGCTCCGGGGCCACCTCGAATCGCCGCCGTGCGCGAGCCATGAAAACTCCCGATCAACCCGGGAAAATGGTGCCCCTGAACAAACCCAGCCCCTCGACCCCATGGTGGTCCGGAGGGATGAATCCATGGGGAGGCTGCATGGATTCCAGACAGGGTTCATTGAATTACAAAGTTGCCAGGGACAGGAATGCCCATAGCTTTTGAGGGGAGCATGCAATGTGCATACAAGACAAGCGATCAATCGGGCTTGGGGGGTCGCGATGTCTCCCGAATCATCGCCGTCGCCGGTCCCAGGCAAAATCGAGGAACACTGCCATGAAGAAGGGGTTTCGCCACTCAACCCATGACCGTTCCCGGAAGCTTCAAGTTTCCGGGTTCAGCCTCATTGTCACGATTTCGTTGATGGTGCTGCTGAGTCTGCTGGCCGTCGGCATGCTGAGTCTGGCCGTGATTTCGCTCCGCAAGAGCGACGGCAGCATCGCGCTGGCCGAAGCCCGTGCGAATGCGCGGATGGCGCTGGTGGTGGCACTGGGTCAACTCCAGAAGGAGATGGGGCCGGACAGGAGGGTGAGCGCAAGCTCCGGGATTCTCGGGACCTCATCGGCGCCCGTCACCAAGCCGAACATCACCGGCGTGTGGGACTCGTGGTGGGACTTCAACCCCGCGACGGCTCCGGACTACGCCGGCGAGAAAACCAATCGATTCCGGCGCTGGATGGTGTCGGGTGCCGATCCGGGGGGGAGGGACTTTGTGACCGGTGAATGGAATGGCCGGACGATCGAGCTCGTGGGCAACGGGTCGCTTGGGGCTGATGCGACGGCGGCCGAGAAGGTGACCGCCGGGCTGGTGCCCGTTTCGAGAAACGGCAAGACCGAAGGTTCCTATGCCTGGCATGTGGCCGACGAATCCGTGAAGGCGCGCATCAATCTCTATCGGGATCCCGAGAGAAACGACACCCTTGCGCAGAAGCGCGCCCTGGTCGCGGGGCATCGGCCGGATCCTTCGGTGATTCCGGGACCAGATGGGAACCTGCTGACCTACTTTCCCACCGATCAGACCGCGGCCGGGTTCGCAGAGGCCGCGACCAGCGTGGGCAGGATCACGGATCTCGATCAGGCCGAACTGCTGGATCAGGCAATCGGCATGATCAAGCCGCTGCGAAATGACATCACTCCCTACTCCCTCGGGGTGATGGCGGATGTGCGTGGCGGCGGCCTGAAGGAGGACCTGACCTCGGTGTTCGAGATGGGTGCGACCCCGGGTGGCAGGCTGCCGCCCGAATTCGAACGCAGGAGATTGTATCAATCCACCCACGGGATTACCGGCATCTCCGATCCCAAATGGAACGCCCTGGCGGCCTACTACAATTCCTTCCGCAATCTAACTGATGCGGACACGAACCCAACCATCGCCGTGGAAGCGGATTCCAGCTTCACCGATCCGGTGCCGGATGGGTTCAATCCGGCTCCGGTCATCGCCAAGGTGGACACGATCTTCGGACTGGTCGGACGGCCCCTGACCGATGTCGGCTGGATCGACAAATCCAAGTTCGATTACTTCGTGGACATGGTCTTCACGCCGGTTGTCACCCTGCACAACCCCTACAACTTCAACATTTCATTCCACAAGATGGAGGTGACCTTCACCAACATTCCGCTGGGCTTCAACTTCGTGCTGCAGGAAGGCGGCCCCGGGGCCGGCGGGGGAGGTTCGAAGAGCGTGGTTCCGGGAACCTTTGAGACCCTCAACACCATGGGCCAGAATCCTCCCAACCGGGGCGAGAAGAAGTTCGTCGTGAACATCGCCAATTGGGCCACCAACGAGCCTCTGAAAACGAATTCCGACATCTCGGGGCCGATCATCATGAAGCCGGGGCAAACCCTGATCTGCGGCCCGATCCTGCGCCCTGATTCTTCCTTCTACAGGGATGCCCGGTCCGGCTACAACAATGACGCGTATGATTGGAGCAAGCGGAACAATCTGACCGAGAAGATCAAGGCGAAGCCCTCTTTCACACCGGGTCTTGGATTCGAGATCACCGCCACGACGATCAGCAATACCCGGTTCGGCTCCGGCATGGGAAGCTGGTGCAGCTACCTGATGCTTCGCGACCAGAGGGCGAGACCCAAGGTTTCACAGTCCACGGTGACGGATCGGTTCCATGTGGAGTTCAAAATGCAGAAGCCCTACTGGTACACCGACAATCTCGCGAGTTCTTCTGCGACACTGAACAAGATCGAGGCCGACCCCTCATTTTCGGTGACCGCCAAACTTCAGGCCTCCGAACGCGGGACGCTCGAGGACTATGCCCAACTTGAATTCAATTACAGGGACAACTCGACCCTCAACAGCGTTTTCGACGACCGGGTTTACCGCTATCCGCCCACCGGCTCCCTGACCGGTTCGCAGGTCGGTGCCCCGGGCGGGGTCCTCTACAACGAGCAGGGGGCCTATGTGCATCCGATCGCGATTTTTTCGGTCTACTCCCGTACAACCAATGGCGGCGTGTATGAAACCAACAGGCGGAGCAAGAGCCAGTCCGACAGCCCGCAACTCAACCTGCTCCGGGACGGACGACTTGCGGGCAAGCCCTTCGTTTTCCACAATCCTTCACGGTCGAACTTCGCGATGGACCTGGCCAGCGAAAAGCCGGGGGTCCAGGCCTACGAGTTGAACTTCCAGCCCTTCCTGAGCCAGGGTGATTTCCAGGACTACATGGATGTGGATGCCAGCAACCGGGTTCCCTGCCTCACCGGAAACAAGACCACCACCGGGATCAAGTCCGGCAGCTACCTCGAACTCCCGTCGGGTCCGCTCCAGACCATCGCCGACTTCCGTCGATCCAACGCGCTCACGACCTCGTATCTGCCGCAGTTCGTGCAGCCGGTGGGGAATTCCCTCCTTCACCCATTGATGTCGCCGGATCGGGTGGTCGAGCGGAATCCGGATGTGTCGGCCCAGTCCCTGCTGGATCATTCGGTGCTGGCCAATCATGCGCTCTACGACCGCTTCTATTTCTCGACCTTTGCCACCCGGGACGGATCCAAGCCGGACATCGTGTTCGAGGAGTTCATGACCGGCACCGCACCCCTGGCGGCACAGGCCTTTGAACCTTATCTGCCCAGGGGCAAGTCCGTGGAAGACGCGAAAGAGGAGCTGTTCACGGGCGGATCACCGCGTGACACGGCCTACAGGTTTGCTTCCGAGTATCAGATGGTGCGCGGTCCCTTCAACGTCAACTCGACCAGTGTCCGGGCGTGGATGGCGGTCCTCGGATCGATGAACAAGGCCGATCTCCACACCCTTTGGGCCCGCAGCGCCGAGTTGGAATCGAACCGGTCGGAAGGCATTCCGATCACCGCCATGTCGTTGCTAAATGGTGGGGCCATTGATGATGCCGGGGTGGATGGTGCCAGAATCGACAACGAAAGAACCAACGAATGGAACGGCTATCGCGAACTCACGCAGGACGAACTCGAGACCCTGGCTCAGAGGATGGTCGACGAGGTGCGCGAGCGGGGCCCGTTCCTTTCGATGTCCGAGTTTGTGAACCGTCAGGTGGGTCCGCTCGGTCCCCGAACGCTGCGGGGAGCCATGGAGGCGGCCATCGCCAAGGCGGAGATCAACGAGGAGGAGAACGCGGAGCCGCTTGATAGCTTTCTGAACCAGGTTCCGATCGCCCGCGACGATGTCAGTGATCCGAAGCTCTATGCCTATCAGACCCCGGAAGCCACCGCCGGGAATCCTGCGGTGGGTGCGCCGGGCTGGGTCACTCAAGGGGATCTGCTGCGGATTCTCGAGCCGTCCGCAACGGTCCGGGGGGACACCTTCGTCATCCGTGTTTACGGGGAGTCACAGGATTCGAGCGGCAAGGTCCTCGCCAGGGCCCATGCCGAGGCCGTGGTGCAAAGGGTGCCGGATTATGTGGATTCGGTGGATCGTCCGTCAGTGAATGTGTACACGGAATCCACGGCGGCCGCGGCCAACAAGATGTTCGGCCGCCGTTTCAACATCGTTTCGTTCCGCTGGCTTTCAGAGCGGGAAATCTGACGCCCATGATCCCCCGGTTTTTCGCTTCCGTCCCCGTCTTCCTCGGACTTTCACTGGCACTCCATGCTCAGGAAAATGAAGAGGTGGTTCCGCTGAAGTTCCGCGCGGTCCTGCACGATCCGGTCAACCCGGTTGCGAACCTTTTTTACGCGGAGCCGTCGGGAGAGAGGGTTCCGTTGAGCTTCAGGCCGAAGGCTTTGACAGAAACCCTGCTTTCGCCTCCGATCAACGGGAGGCTGGTGCTTTTCGACAATGCAACCGTGGATCCCGAGAACCCCATGGCAGGCATGGCGGCGAGCGTCAGGATTCCCGAAAGGATTCGTCAGGCGATTGTGGTGGTGATGCCCGGACCGCCCGATCAAGGACCGCCCTACCGCATGCTGGTCATCGATGACTCGAGGAATGCGTTCCCCCCCGGGGAGTCACGGGTTCTTCCCCTGGTCGGCGTGGAGATCGGGGTTCAGGCGGGCGAACACCGGCTGTCGGTCCGTCCCGGCAAGATCACCAGGGTGCCGCCCGTCAAGAAGGTCAATGAGTTCAACATGGCCCAGACGAATTTCTTCTACAAAAGGGGGGAATCGTGGACGGTTTTCACGGAGCGGCAGTTGCAGTATCTCGACGCCTGCCGCCGCCTGTTCATCGTCCATGCGACGCCGGGCGCCGTGGCCCCGACGGTGACGACCATCGTTGACATGGCTCGCGTCGGGCTGCCGCGTTGAGCGGTCGGTGAGACGGGTTTCAAGGCTGGGGTCCCCCCCGGATGTGGCCGGGCGGGCAGCCTCTGGAGGAGGACGGAGCGGGCATTCCATGAAAAGGCGGATTGTCGTTTCCCGGAGATTGCCGTAGCGTTTCCCTCCCACGTCATGGGCATGTGGATGGGGGCGTCGCTTCGCTGGGGTCAACTGCCCGGTGGATTCTCCCTCCGCATGCGCTCCAAAACCCCTGCCTCGTCTTGACCGGAAGCCCCATCTCCCGATCGATCGCAGCGCGTTCCCACCCCCGAGGCTTCGCGCTGGTCGTCACCATTTCGCTGATGGTGCTGCTGTCGTTGCTCGCGGTCGGCCTGCTGAGTCTTTCGAGCGTGGCGCTGCGCGGGACGACGATGGAATCCGCCCGCTCCGAGGCCCGCGCCAATGCCCGCCTGGCCCTGGTCGTCGCGCTGGGGGAGCTTCAGAAGGAAATGGGGCCGGACATGCGGGTCAGCGCCGAGGCGGCTCTTTTCGACCAGAATATCGAGACCGAGAGAATCGATGGGGTGGCGCAGCCACATTGGATGGCCTCCTACCATTCCTGGGGCGGCTGGCTCAACGACTCCTACGCCCCTCGCGGAGGCAGGTCTCTGACGATCGCCGACACTTATGGACCCCGGCGTGAGCCGATGTTCCGGCGCTGGTTGGTTTCGCTGCCCGGGGATCTGGGGAACGACATCAATGCGGCATCCAGTGGTGGGGGTCTGAATGCGGACAACTCGGTGGTGTTGATCAACGGGGGAACGATCGGAGAGTTGGCCATGGATCGTCCCGAGAAGGTCACCCGCGCTTATCTGGCGGGGATTGGGGAGAGCGGCCGGCATGCCTGGTGGATCGGCCCGGAGAATCACAAGGCGAAGGTCGATCTCGGGGGTGGGGAGCGTGCCCTTGGAGTGGACACCTGGGCGACGTCCCAGGGCAGCACGGCCGAGGTGGGCGTGTCCGCTCTGCCGGGGTTTGAAGTGCTTGAAAGGAACCCCGAGCTGGCAGCGAAACTGGCGACCCTGCAGACGCTCGGCCCATCCGGAGTGGATCCGCTGGCGGCAAAGGAGCACTTCTTCGACCTCACCGGCATGAGTGGCGGAGTGCTGGCCAGTGTTCGCACGGGACGGTTGAAAAAGGACCTGAGTCTGCTCTTCGAGCAGGACGCCGCCGACCTGCCCGACCGTTATCGATTCGACCAGGGAGATGTGCGCGAGCCGTCGATCCGCCCGATGAGTCCCGATCTGGCATCCAACAGCCCCCAGACTCCGGGCCGGCACTTCGCCTCGTGGTCCGGGATGCGGCACTACTACCGCATGTACCGGAGCGACAGCGACGCCCTGTCTCCGGCGTGGACAAACGGCGGCACCAGCGGCAAGCCCGCGCTGAACTGGTCGGGTGCCAAACCCTACACCGACGTGGTTGCCACCAGCAATTGCTTCAGCAACAGCTCGAACGACTGGGACGGCAAGGACAGTTACCTGCGCATCCCCGTGCTGGCCAAGTTGACCTTCATCCACAGCCTGATGACCGAGCGGGCGGGCACTTCCAATGGCGAAACCACCTACCGTCTCTATCTCGTCTACACGCCGGTTTACACCTACTGGAATCCCTACAATGTCGAGCTGCGCATCCCGAATGGCGCGCTGGCCGTGCTGAGTTCCGCCTACAAGATTTTCCCCCTCCGCGCCCAGCTCTACACCAATGGGACCCCTATGGGGGGACCGAAGGAGATCTTCGTCAACAACACCTGGTCGCAGGTGCAGTCGGGCTCGGGCGGCGACGTCGTCTTTCAGCCGGGTGAATTCCGCCTGTTCTCCCACGACACGATCACCGGCGGCATCTTCGGCACCGAAATCGAACCGGGATTCGATCCAATGGCCTACGGTGGACAGAAGGTCCAGCTCCAGGATGGCAGCAAGCGCCTCTTCACCGAGTCGGACCGGCCGGCGCTGGAGCTGCAGTTCAGCCACTCGGTCTGGGGCGGCAACGTCAACCACGGCAACACCCCGGGGTCACTGGACGTCGTGCAGGACTGGGCGCCGGAGGGGGCCGGATCGCGCAAGCGCATGGCGCTCAACTATCAGATCGATTGGTTCAACACTGCCCAGTACTACACTCCCATCACCGTTCCCGGGGAGGCGCCGGGATGGATATTCGACAATCAGCCACTTCCCGTGGCCTTCACCCAGCTGACGATGAAGGGACTCTCGGAGTATGCCTACGAGAGCATCAACTGGGCCGAGGACTGGCGCTGCCGGAACTGGCTTCACGCTCCCGCCTTCAACCTCGGGTCCGGGATCTACATCTCCGAGGACGAGGGCATCGCCAACGCGCAGCGGACGAACTGTCCGTATGTGATGAACTTCGGACCGATCCGGGGCCCGGAACTTCCGAAGGTGGTGTTCCATATTGGCGAGAAGGCGTTCCTCGGTTCCGGGGCCTCGCCCTTCGAGAAGATCAACGCCGCTCCCGCACTCGAGCTGCCAACGGCTCCCGTTTCGAGCCTCGCGGGATTCGCCGGCATGCGGATCAAGCCCGGCTGGACCGAGTTCCAGACCATCAATCCGGCGTGGTCCGAGGGCAGCCAGAGCTGGCACGCCACGGCTGGCCGGTCGCTGGTCGGCGCAGAGGTCAAGGCGCTGGCCTATCAGAGCGGCGTGACCGGGCCGGGCATCGGCAACTCCTTCGCCCATCCGGTGATCCCCAGAACCGAGGTTTATCAGTTCTTCAACAACTCCGTGAGCATGGACCCGGTCGACCGCCGGGATCCCGGCCTCGGCCACGTCGCCACCGACACCAAGGCCTTCAGCGACTTCTGGGACCATGCCTTCCTCCTGAATGATGCGCTGTGGGACGATTACTTTGTTTCCTCGCTGGCCGACCAGCGCCGCCCGGGGGCAAGTGCGGCGGTGAGTCTGGACGAAAACTTCGACCGCCTCGTCGCCGGCGAGCCGATCTCCAACGTCCGCTATGATTACCATGCCGGAGGGCTCCCGAGGGCGAAGGTCAAGGCGGACCTCGAGGCGGAAGACGGGTATCTCAGGGCGGCGGCGCACCTGATGGTCGATGGCATGTTCAATGTGAACAGCACCTCGGTCGATGCCTGGCATGCGCTCTTCGCCGGCATCCGCGAGCGGCAGGTGGTCTATCGCGACGAAAGTGGGCAGCTCCGACCCGTCGAGGTTCCATCAGGCAAGCGAATCGCCCTTTCCCGATTCGAAGTCGCGACCTCGGGAGAGGAAATGGACGGCCCGGAGTATGGGGTGGACCGGGGGGACGGCGTGCGGGGATGGTCCGGCGTCCGCTTTCTCGAGGATGATCAACTGCTCAAGCTCGCCGGGGAGTGCGTGAAGCAGGTCAAGCGGCGCGGCCCGTTCCTGAACTTCGCCGAGTTCATCAACCGTCGGCTGTCGGATGACGAACTCGGTCTTCGCGGGGCGCTGCAGAGTGCGATCGACTACGATGATGGAAACCCGGAGTCCGGCTCGATCAACTACCGTTTCAAAAACGGGCCGGACTTCATGATGGATCAGGGTCATCTCGGGACCGACGAGTATGAGACGCCCGAAGCGGTCGAGGGATCGCGCTTCACCGGCATCCCCGGATACCTGATCCAGTCCGACCTGTTGCGACCCATCGCCAATACCCTGTCGGTCCGCGACGACACCTTCCGCATCCGGGCCTACGGCGAGTCGCTCGACCAGAATGGCGACGTGGTGGCACGGGCGTGGTGCGAGGCCATCGTGCAGCGGATTCCGGAGTACTACGATCCGAGGAATGATGCCGACGAACCCGCGCGGGAAATGGATGCGAGTGGTCGCTTCGTCGAGAACGGAAACCTCACGGATACGAACCGGCGTTTTGGCCGGCGTTTCCAGATCGAGAGTTTCCGCTGGCTGAGCGCCGGTGAAATCTGACAGCCTCCGGCCCGCTGATGCGCGTCCTCCTTCTTGCCCTCTGTCTTCTTTCGCTTCTGCCGCTGCCTGCGCAGGATGGCGAGGATGTCGGCCGGGGCAGGGAAGCCGGTCGCCGGGCGTGGTTGGTGGCCACGGCCATCCCCGACGGGATCGAAAATCCGATCCAGGTGCTGGCAGGCAAGGAACTCACCGAGGTGCTGCTGTCCAAACGCTCGATCGGTGACTCGGTGGCGGCCCCCAAGGATGGCATCGTCCGCGTGGTCCGGCCGAAGCCGGCGGCGGAACTGGTCGAGGGGGAGGACCCCTACATCACGCTGGCGCAGGCAAGGATTCCGGAGTCCGTCCGCAAGGCGCTCATCATCCTGGTCCCGGCACCGCCCGCGGACGCGCCGAAGGTCTTCCGCACCAAGGTCCAGGACCTCGCCGAGTTCCGGGGTGGCGGCACGCTCTACCTGAATCTCACCCCCACGGAGATCGGCGTGAAGCTCGGCGATGCCACCATCCCCCTCAAGCCCGGCGCCGTTCGCGTCCACAACGTTTCCAACCTCAACAAGCCGACCAACGCCCCGGTCAGCTACCATTTCCGCGATCCGGAGAAGGACGAGTGGAAGCTCATCAGTGCCTCGACCCTGGTCCTGCGCCCGACCCGCCGCGAGATCTGCATCTTCAGCGTCGATGCCCGCTTCGGGCGAATCGACTACCACGGCGTGACCTTTCCGGTGGAGCGCGAGCCGTGAACGTGCTGTGCTTGCGCCATGAGGGTTCGCGTTGCCATTCTGGGTATCTTCACCGTGCTTGTGGGACGCCCGGTGATCGCTGACGAAGCCGCGGCGGACTCCCTCATGGGCCACCGTTTCCTCACGCTCGCGACGGTCGTGCGGGTGAACCAGATCGAGGTCACCCGCGACATCTCGCACGGGCCGGACGAGTCGGCGATCCACGGGCCGGAGGAAGCCCGGACCTTCCGCGAGGCGATCGAGGAAAGCTGGCCCGGTGGACGCATCACCTGGGCCTTCAGCTGGAAGGCGCTGCACGACGAGCGACCGCGCTACCGCGAACTGCGCGAGGTGGTGGTGAAATACCACCGCGAACTCGGCGACGAGATCACCTTTATTCCCGGCGCCTACTTCGCCAACATGTACAACACCCGCGAGCAGGTGAATCGCGACCTGCACGAGGGCCTGAAGAAGGTTTCGGAGATGGTCGGCGGCGGCTACCGGCCCAAGGCGGTGATCGCCGGATTCCTCGCCGCTGAAAACCAGCGCTACCTGGCCGAGGAGGAGGGCATCCACGTCTGCCAGGGGAACATCTGGAGCCAGTATGCGGTGGACAACGGCGACGGCGAGGGCTCGATCGCCTACCCCTACTACCCGTCGCGCGAGCATTTCTGCAAACCGGCCCAAGGGGAGGAGGACTTCATCGACTGCGTGAACCTCGACGGCTGGACGATCGACTTCCTCGCCGCCCGCATTCCCGGGGCGAAGATGGTCGATGGCGAGAAGCACCGCAGCCGCATGGGCGTCGGCCCGATCGAGACGGTGATCTGGCTCGGCACGGAGCAGGGCACGAAGCAGATGCTCCACACCACCGCCACCCACTTCGACCGGGGCTTCGAGCTGAACGGCTTCGGCTGGATCACCTGCACCTGGGAGCTGGGGCTGGTCGAGGCGCGCAAGATCTACGGCTACCAGGGCCGCAACGGCATGGAAGGCCTGCGCATCTGGCTGAAGGAAACCCGCAAGCGCTGGCCGGACGCCCAGCTGGTCACCCACGGCGAGTTCGGGCTGCGGTGGCGCGAGCATTTCAAGAGCAACGACAAGCTCAACTACCGCTTCGAGCAGGAGGGCTCGGGCATCCGCGCCTCGGTGGCGGGCGAAAAGGTCCGCTGGTTCATGAATTCCGACTTCCGCCTCGGCCTTCAGCGCAAGGACGGCGGCCCTGAGGAAATCTTCGATTTCACCCGCTACGACCTGCCGGCGAAGGAACCCGCCGATCCGACCCCGGGCAAGCCGACCCGCAACTGGAGCCTGATGAACCGCCTCAACCAGAAAGGCGTGCGCCCGCAGGACCAGCCGATCGCGCCGGACCAGCTCACTGCGGAGGAACGGCAGCTCATCCGGCGGCACTATCCGGAGCTTTTCGAGGCCGCGGAGGAGTAGCGGCCAACCACGGCCGGTATGTAGAGGACCTTCGGCCCCCTACGCCATGGGCCCTCCCCCGCCCCAATCCTCGGCAGCGGGTCCCCAATCCCGGATCTTTCATCCCCCATCCCCCTCTCTCCAGCGGATCTGTGGCCCCCGGTCTGAAGTCTGAAATCTCCAAATCTGGAATCCCAAGCTCGGATCGGTGGAAAGGCGGGCTGGACAGGTCCAGTAGAGTAGGTCGAACCGAATTACCCCATGAAAACTCCGTTTCATCATCTCCCGGCCCTCGCCCGCATCGGCGCCCTCTTTGTCCTGCTTGCCTCGTCGCTGGCAGCGCGAACCTGGACCAGTGCCGATGGCTCCGCCACCTTCGAAGGCGAACTCAAGGCCTACAACCCGGATACCGGGGCACTCACCGTGACGCGCGCCGACGGCCGCGACCTCACCTTCAACCAGGACAAGCTCTCCGCCGACGACATCGCCTTTCTCAAGGAAAACGGCGCGGTCGCCCCGCCCGCGGCTGCGGGGTCTTCCCGGCCGTCTTCTTCCGGAGGAGTCAAAGAGCTGCCGGACGTGCTTCCCGATCCGGACGGTGAGGAAGCCGACATGAGCAAGCCGGTCCAGGTGTTCATCCTGATGGGCCAATCGAACATGCTGGGGTTCGGGAAGACAGCCAACCTTGAAGGCATCGCTGCCGACAAATATCCCTATCTTCTCGATGACGGCCTGAACTGGACCGTGCGGAAGGACGTTCGAAATGTGTTCTTCTGCATGGGCGGGCTGAGACACAACGATTGGTTGACCGCTGAAAACGGGAACGGAAGTGGAAAGTTCGGCCCGGAAATCGGCATTGGAAATTACCTGGGCTACGCGATCGACGCGCCGGTGCTGATCTTGAAATCATGCGTGGGCAACCGTGCCTTGGGCTGGGACCTGCTGCCGCCCAGTGCAGACGGCACGGGAGCCAAGGGCCAATCCTACCAAGGGGACTCGGAATACGGGAATCGACAAGTCAGTGAAGAAGTCAAAGCAGCGAATGGCTGGTATGCAGGCCTCCAATATGACCAGGACGTGGGCGCCGCCCAGAAGGCCCTGAAAGATTTGTCCACCTATTATCCCGACGCCACGGACTACGAAGTGGCAGGGTTCTTCTGGTGGCAGGGCTGTTCTGAAGGCAAGGGGAGCGTCGAGAACTACGATAAGAACCTGGCCTATCTCTTCAGTGATCTGAAAAAGGACTTCAATGCCCCCAACGCCAAGTTTGTCTGCGCGACCCTGGGTGAGCACGACAAGGATGCGACTCTTTCCAAGAAGATGTTCTCCTTCGCGGATGCGGACAAGGATGCCGAGGTGTTCTTCTCCAAGCCGGTCTCCAAGGGGGGTAGCTGCGGTCACTACGGGGGCGATCCCGAGACCTACATGAACGTCGGCGAAGGGATGGGCCGGTTGATGGTCGAGTTGCTCCAGAAGAACTGAGCAAGGCCCGGCCGACCACTCTGACACGCACCGGCATGACTCCATTCCGCCCCTTGTTCGTCTTCATGCCGGCGCTCGCTGCGCTGGCGCTCGCCCTCTCGCCGGGTCTGCTTCCGGCCAAGGACCACTACATCGGCCCCGCCGGCTTCATGGCCACGACCTCGAAGACCGAGGTCAAGGTCTCGAAGATCGAGAAGGGTTCCCCCGCCGACGGGCTACTCAAGCCCGGCGATGTGATCGTTGCGGCCGGCGGCGAGAAGTTCTCGGAGAATGCCCGCCAGGAAATCGCGGCGAGGATCGACGAGGCGGAGAGCCAGGCGAACGAGGGGAAGCTCAAGCTCACGCTCAAGGACGGCCGTGAGGTCGAGCTGAAGATCGAGGTGCTCGGCACCTACGCCGGGACCGCCCCCCACGACTGCGCCAAGACCGATGCGATCGTCACCAAGGTCGCCGACAAGCTTCTCGAGACCGGAAAATACAAGGACGGCCAGCTACTGGTCGGCTGGCTCGGGTTGATGGCCACCGGTGAGGACAAGTATCTCGACGTGGTGAAGAAGGAGTTGCCGCAGCAGGACTGGGCGAAACCCAGTCGTGCCGACTTCGAGGCGCTGCTGCGCGGCGAGAAGGACATGGGCTACGTCGGCTGGTACTGGGGCTACGCGCTCATCACGCTGAGCGAGTATTTTCTGATGACCGGCGACGAGTCGGTGCTGCCGGCGATCGAAACCTACGCGCTTTCACTGGCGCGCGGCCAGGATGCCGCCGGCACCTGGGGCCACCGCATGGCGGTGCCCACCCGTGGCATGCGCCTGCCCGGCTACGCCCACATCAACCAGCCCAGCCTTTCCTGCCTGATCGGGATGACACTCGCCGAAAAGTGCGGGGTCGGCGGCAGGGAACTGCGCGAAGCGATCGACCAGTCCATCGCCTTCTTCGGCACCTATGTCGGCGAGGGTGCCATCCCCTACGGCGTGCACGATCCGAACTCGCGCATCTTCAACAACAACGGCAGCAGCGCGATGGCGGGCATTGCCATGGCCATCCGGCAGAAAAACGACGGTGCCGAGTTCTTCTCCCGCCAGGCCGCCGCCGCCCACGACATCCTCGAGACCGGCCATGCAACCTACTACTTCAACGTCCTCTGGACCCCGCTTGGTGCGGCCGTCGCCGGGCCGGAAGTGACCCAGGCTTTCTACGATCGCTCGCGCTGGCTGCACACGCTCTACCGCAGCTGGGACCACCGCTTCACCCACGACGGTGGCGAGTCGAAGGCGGGCAACAGCCCCGGCTCGCTGCTGCTGGCCTACTGCCTGCCGCGCCGCAAGCTCCACATCACCGGCAAGGAGGCCGACCAGAGCCTGTGGGCCAAGGCGGACGAGGTCCCCGGGATCGTGGACCTGAACCAGATCGACTACGCCGCGCTTGATGTCGATGGTCTGCTCGCGCTCTTCGGCCATTCCGCCCCGCAAGTCACCCGCCGGGCGATCTGGACGCTGCGCGAGAAGGAAGGCGAATTCATTCCCAGGCTGGAGACGATGATGGAGAGCGGCACCGAGATCGAGAAGCGCAGCGCCATCGGCTACTTCGGCTACGGCTGTCCGGAGGAGGTCGCGCGCCCCCAGCGGGAGCGGATCGCGACCCTGCTCAACGACCCGGAGCAGCCGCTCAGGGTCCGGGCCGCCGCCGCCGCCGCGCTGTGCTGGATGGGCGATGCGGCCTATCCGCACTACCCCGACATGATGCGCTTCATCCTCGAGGAAAAGGACGACCCCTTCGGCCTCATCGACAAGGGCGTGGGCGGCAGCCTCAACATCCTCTGCAAGGATCCCTTCAAGGTGGGGCTGGCCGCCGACAAGAAGCTCTTCTACGACACCGCCCGCAAGCTCGCGCAGAACAAGCGCGCCGAAGGCCGCGATGCGGCGATGAAGATGCTCCGCGGCATGCCGGCCGAGGATTTCCATCTCGTGGCCGAGGAGATCCGGGAGGTCGTGCTCAACCAGAACCCGACCTTCCATTCCTACCACAATCCCCAGACCGCCGTGCAGGAAGGCGTCCTCATCCTGGCCGATCTCGGGGTCGAGGAGGGCCTCGACTGGGCCAGCGACACGCTCGACACGCCCTGGGGCAAGTGGGGTTTCAAGGCCCGCGCCTTTCTCCAAATGGTCGCCGCCTATGGAGGTCACGCAAAGCCGGTCGTCGACAAGATCAAGGCCGACCCCGAGCGGGTCCGCATGCTCAGCGGAGGGCGCTGGGCGAAGATGTGGGAGGCCATGCTCAAGGCTTCCGAGCAGCCCGCCCAGAAGCCCTTGATCTCCTTCGAGGAGGCGAAGAAGGCGGGGCAGCCGAAGTAGCGCGTCATGAAATTTGTCGCCCTCATCGCGACGGCCACCATTGGCGTCCTGACCGCCGCCGAAAAGCCCAACGTGGTTTTCATCATGGCCGACGACCCCAGGGAACAGACCGACCTCGCCGGGAAACACCCGGACAAGGTGGCGGCGATGAAGAAGGAATTGGATCGGATCCGGGACAGTAGTCGGTCGCGGCGTTGAGGTCGCTCCATTCAGCGAATCGATCCATTCCGAATTTCAGGAATGGAAGGATGTCCCGGGATTTGGAAGGGTCCGACCGATGAAGTTGTTCAGTATCCTTCTCCTCCTGGCGCCAGCCCTGGCGGCGGCCGAACCCACCCTTGAGCCCCGACTCGGTCTGCCATTCCGCGACCATGCCGTGCTGCAGCAGAAGATTCCGCTGCCCGTGTGGGGAACCACGCTGCCCGGAGCCGAGGTCCGCGTGACGATCGGAGAGCAGGGCATGACGACCGTCGCGGACGACCAGGGTGCGTGGCGCGTGACACTGCTGCCGATGAACGCGGGCCGGCTGGCGTCGGACCACGCGGTGCCCAAGGGGCTGACCCTGACGGCCACCGCCACCAAGGACGGGGCCGAGGCGACCACGCGCATCGAGGACGTGCTGATCGGCGAGGTCTGGCTCTGCGCCGGCCAGTCGAACATGGCGGGGAAGATGCGCACCAACGTGACGCGACATTTCCCGACCGACTCGATCGAGAGGGCAAGTTATCCGGCCATGCGGCAGATGGTCTCGCCTCAGGACGAATGGCTGGTGTGCTCGCCGGAGACCGCTCCGGAGTTCAAGAAGGTGTGCTTCTTCTTCGGGCGGAAGGTTTTCGAGGAGACCCTCGTGCCGGTGGGCCTGATCAATGCAGCGGTGGGAGGTTCGAAGATCGAGCCGTGGCTGAACCAGAAGCCTTACCAGAGGGGCCCGCACTACGAGTCGATGATCGAACCGCTCGTCGGCTACGGCCTGGGCGGGGTGCTGTGGTATCAGGGCGAGAGCAACGCCAGGGAGGATGGCATCGGCTACCTGCCCAAGCTGAAATCGCTCATCACCGGATGGCGCGCGGCGTGGAAGCAGGGGGATTTTCCGGTCTACTATGTGCAGCTTCCGGGCATCGGGACTTCTCCCACCGATTTGCCCGCGATGGGCGACGGCCGGGCGGGGATCCGTCAGGCCTACTTCGAGGCCCTCGAGTTGCCGAACACCGGCATGGCGATCGCGCTCGACATCGGCGACGAGAAGGAGCACCCGCCGAACAAGTACGACACCGGCGTGCGCCTCGCGCATCTGGCGCTGCACCACGATTACGGCTTCAAGGACCTCGTCCCCAGTGGCCCGCTCTACAAGGAACATGCCATCGAGGGAAAGGTCATCCGCATTCGCTTCGATCACGCCGAGGGCGGACTGATGATCGCCGAGAAGGAGGGATTCCTGCCGCCGAAGCCCAGGCCGGACGCGAAGCTCGGCTGGCTTTCCATCCAGGCAAAAGACGGCACCTGGCACTGGGCGGAGGGGAAGATCGACGGTTCGGAGCTGGTCGTTTCCAGCCCCGAAGTTTCCGAGCCGGTGGCCGTGCGCTACGCCTACACCAATCATCCGGTCGGCCCGCTCCTCTACAACAAGGCAGGCCTGCCGACAGGACCCTTCCGGACGGATGATGGTGGGGAGACCGGGGAGTAAGGCGGTCGCTGCGGCTTCCAGCCGCATGTGCCTAACGATGGCGGCAAGAGGCCGCAGCCACGCCCTTCTGCGCCTCGGCATCGACGACAGGGATCCTTGAAACCCCCGGCCTGCCGCGGCAGTAATGTGCCTACCGTCCCCTCCCCGGCGAGACCCATTTCCCATGACATCCCATCCGACCCGCCGCCAATTCCTCCGCACCGGGGCCCTCGTCCCGGCGACCTGCATCCTCGGTAGGTCCGCTCTCGGAGCCGAGCCGGCCTCGTCCATGCAGGCCGGCCCGCCGCCACTGCCCGGCGACGGATCGTTCACCATCGCGGTGCTGCCCGACACGCAGAAATACTGCCACGCGAACCCCGAAAACTTCCACGCCCAGACCCGCTGGCTGGTCGAGAACCAAGAGGCCCGCAAGATTGCGGCCGTGCTGCACCTCGGTGACATCACCGACCACAACAACCCGCCGCAGTGGGAGGTCGCGCAGGCGGCGATGAACCGGCTTGACGGGCATCTCCCGTATTTCTTCGTCCCGGGCAACCACGACTACAGCGAGCGCGGCAGGGCCACCGATCGGACGACCCTGCTCAACGACTACTTTCCGGTCGCCAAGTTCCGGAAGCTTCCGACCTTCGGCGGCACCTACGACAAGGAACCGGACAGCATGGTCAACAGCTACCACCGCTTCGAGGCCGGCGGGCGGAAGTTCGTGGTGATCGGCCTGGAGTTCGGTCCGCGCGCCGACGTCGTCCGCTGGGCCAACGAGGTCGCCGCGGCACACCCGGACCGCGAGGCGATCCTCATCACCCACGCCTACACCTACTTCGATGAGACCCGCTACGACTGGAAGAAGTTCGGCAGCAAGCAAAGCTGGAACCCCCACACCTACGGGGTCGGCAAGGGTCCCGACGGCGACGTGATGGATGGCGAGGAGCTGTGGCAGAACCTGGTCAGCAAGCACGAGAACTTCATCATGACGCTCAACGGTCATGTCCTGAACGACGGCCTCGGCCGCGTGACCAGCGCCACGCCCGGCGGGCGCGAGGTGCATCAGCTGCTGGTCAATTTCCAGATGAAGCCGAACAGCGGCAACGGCTGGCTGCGGCTCATGGAATTCACGCCGGAGCGGAAGGTGGAGATCTACGACTACTCGCCCGTGCTCGACCAAACCAATCTCGGCCCCCAGAACCGCCTCACCCTGGATCTGGCGAAGGTCGGGGCGGGCTGACCGGCGGGATCTAGACTGCGGCGCTTCAGCGCCGCTCTCCCCATCGCGATTCATCGCGGTGCCGACGGAAGAGTGCGGCGCTCGTTCTCCTTCCCACGTCCCGGCCGGCGTGCGCGCTGGATCGGGCGATAGCGACCGGACCGGAAAAGATCGGGGAAAATGTGACCGATCCCGGGCGGATGGTATTAGGCCTTGCCGCATCCTCCGGGGATGCGCGCCAACCCCTTTGCCCAGGCGTCGTCCCAGTCGACGGCCCCCTTACCCAACGAAACGCCATGAGAAACCCAACCCGCTCCCTCCTTCATCTCCTCCCTCTCACGCTGCTTGCCGGCACCGCCCATGCCGCCTCCATCTACGACGACAGCTTCAATTATGGCGACGCCACCGTGGCGATCGGTGGCTTGGGAGCTTGGAGCAGCGGCTCGTCCGTCCTGAAATACGATCACGACGGCGGATTGGACCATCCGGCGATGAGCGGCGAGACCGGCGGGGCGATGTGGCTCGACTTCACGGATGCAAGATCCGCTTCCGATTCCTCGATCAATTTCGATCTCACGACCTTGTCGGAAGGCGACGCCGTCTGGATGGCCGTGCTCTTCCAGTATGTGTCCGGAAACACACCCCATGAACTCGAGGTTTCGGGCGGAACGGTTTCCGCCATGGGCGTGACGATCTCTTCAGCAGGCGGCGTTTTCGTCAAAGCCACCCTCAACCAGACGGTGAATGCATCCAACAACACCGGCCTCAGCCTGACCGACGGCACGCACCTGATGCTTTTGCGCTACACCAAGGGCGCAGGCACCTCGCCGGTGGACAGCGCGGTGGACCTTTGGATCAATCCGGCGGACGTCTCCAGCCCCACCGCGCTGGGAACGGCTGACTGGACCCTGGACAGCACGGACGGGCAGGTGAAGTGGGGTCGGGATGGAAATGTGCTGTCCAGCATCTCCGCCACTCCCTCGCAGCAGGGCCGTATCGACGAAATCCGCCTCGCCACCACGCTTGCGGATGTGATCGCTCCGGCGTCGGATACCACCGCGCCGTTGATCGCATCGACCAACCCGGCGGATGACGCCGGCAACGTATTGGTGACGGCCACGCTCTCGGCCACCTTCGACGAAACCATCGAGTTGGTGGATGGCGGCACGATCACCATCGACGATCTCGACGGGGGGGCCGACACGCTGATCACGCTGCCGGATCCGGAAGGGCGGGTTTCGCTCACGGACCAGACGGTGACGATCACCCCGGATACCCCACTCGCCACCAACACCAGCTATGCCGTCCTGATCAGCAACGACGCCGTCAGGGATTTCGCGCCGACACCGAATTTCTTCGCCGGCATTTCCGATCCCACCATCTGGAACTTCCAGACCGCCGCGGACGGCACTCCGCCCGCACTCTCGCCTCCGACCTCGCCGGTCGACGACTCGACGGACGTGGCCCTCGATGCGATTCTCACTGCCACCTTCGATGAGGATGTCGTGGCCGCCAGCGGCAACATCACCGTCGACAACCTGAGCGGCGGCAGCGACTTCGTGATACCCGTCACCGATCCGCAGGTCACCGTTTCCGGAAGCACCCTGACGATCGATCCGACCACCGATTTCGCGCCGGGCGCCAACTACGCGGTCCGCATTGCCGCCGGTGCCCTGACCGACACCACCGGCAACGCCTACCCGGGAATCCTGAACAACACCACGTGGAATTTCACCTCCGTGGCCGACACCACCAACCCGGCACTCGTTTCCCTGTCGCCGGCCGATGAAGGCTTCATCGGTGCCTCCGGCAGCCTGGTGGCCACCTTCGATGAGCCGGTCACGGCCGGCACCGGCAACATCACCGTCAAGAATCTCACGCAAACCACCCAGACCGTCTATGCCGCCACCGATCCGGAGGTCACGGTTTCCGGGAATCAACTCACGCTCACACCCGGCGCTCCCCTCGTGGTGGGCGACCAATACGCCGTCCAGATTGCGGCCGATGCGGTCACCGATATACTTCTCGGCATTAACTTTTCGGATTCTCGAACAGCTGGAAGTTCTCGGTAACCAGGCTTTGAAGGCATGCACGATTTTCGCCGCTGAGC
>NZ_JBISBU010000073.1:0-20397 GCF_044385805.1 Haloferula sp. A504 | reverse complement strand
AGGGCCGCCGTGTTCCCAACCTTCGCCGCACCGTCGTTGGTGTCGATACCATCCCATTCACCACAGTTGTCGCCGTTGTTGTTCTGGATGACGAATACGAACTGCAGGTCGCCGTTGTAGCCCTGGTCGATGTCGATGCCGTCGTCCTTGCAGAACGCCACCGAAAGGTGGCTGGCGTTCACCGTTCCACCGAAGAACTCGATGCCGTCGTCTTCGTTGGCAAACACTTCGATGTGATCGATCACCGTGCCGTCACCGACACCCCCAAGAGTCAGACCGTTGATCTCGTTGTTGGCGGACAGGTTGAATCCACCGTGGCGGATCGACACATACTGGAGGATGCCGCTGTTGTCGTTGTCGTCCTGCGCGTGGAGGCTGTCATAGCCATACTCAAGAAGATCGCTGAAGGCATCGCCATCGGCATTGCGCGAACCGACGGGCGTGGTGCCCTCGATCACGTCGTTGCGGACCGGTTGGGCACTCGTGTTGACCAGCGAGATCGAAGCGTTGCCCAAAAGGATCACGCCACCCCACTTCGCCGTGTCTCCCGCGCCGAGAGGAGCACTAACATCGGTGTCGTCGTCATAGGGGAGGTCGACGCCGCGAAGAGCCTCAAGGTTCTCAATGGCATCGAAAATGATCGGCGCTTCCGCCGTTCCCTGGGCATCGATCTGGGCTCCACGGGTGATGATCACCGAACCGACGAGGTCGTCCGAAGGATCACCCGGCGTGTTGAGCGGGTCGCTGTTGGTGCTGTAGATCTTCGTGCCCGGCTCGATCGTGAGCGTCGTGCCGTTCGGAACGTAGACCCGGTCCGTGAGGATGTAGGTGTTGTCCGCCGTCCAAGTGGTGTCGTTGGCAAGCACGGGGGTCGACCAGTCGACACCGTCCTTGTCTATGTTGGCAAGTTGGGTTGCCACCACGTCGATGTCCGCCGCCTGCGACGCCAGCACGGCGCCAAGCCCGATCAGACCAGTGATCCACGTGGGATTGATACTGTTGTTTGTTTTCATGGTTGGAGATGAGATCTCGAGACATCCCCTTCCTTTTCCGGGGACGCGGCGGAAGCTAGCTTGGCATCCAGAAACGCGGACAAACCTTTCCTGAAACGGATTCGTCACCTTCCGGAAAACCCCAGGATCAGGCCTAGAACGAATTTCAAGCGTAATCGCGCGATCGGAGCAGGTAGATTGCTCGGACTTTCGACTTTGAGACCTTTGACTTTCAGACCGAAGCCGCTGCCTAAAGAAGTGCCATCAGGCCTAAAACAGGCACTTCATCTCGAGAAAATAGGTTCTCTGCGCCTCAAAAGTCCGATGCGTGCGTCCGTCCAGGGTCGTTGCTCCTCCGCGCCAGACCAATTCCCGATCCGTCGCGAAAAGATTCTTCACACCGGCCCCCAGTTCGAAGGCGACGCCGGAGGTTTCGTCCCCCCAGACCTTCCGGAGAACAAGATCGAGCGACTGGATCGCCTGCTGTTCCAGGTTTGGATCCGCCTCGGTCGTCCTCAGAATGGTGTTGTAGGCACCGGTGAAGTTGTAGATCAGATTCGCGCTGAGCCCCCATTCCTCGTGTTCGTAGCCAAGATTGATGTTGGCGAGCCATTCAGGCTGGTAGGGGAAGCTGACCGAAGTGGTTTCAAACATGCCGGTCGACGGGTTCTCCACTTCATAGAGGAGTTCGGCATCGATGTAAGTCATGTTGGCCTCGATCGAGAACGGACCAAGGTCTTGAACACTCACTTCGAACTCGACTCCGCTCAGGTTGCTCGTTTCTCCATTGGAGTAGGTGATGAGGTCGGCAAAAAGACGCTGCTCGATCACCGGATCCTCGATCACCTTGTGGAAGAAGCTCACCCGGGTGGAGATCGATTCGTTGAACAAATACTGGAACGATAGATCATAGTTGGTCACTTCCGAGTTGGCGAGGAAGGGGTTGCCCTGGCGGATAATGCCCGTCGAAAGATCGATCGACTTGGTCGGCAGCCACTCGTAAAAGGTTGGCCGGGCCGCTGTCTCGGACCAACCTGCGATCACAATCAGGCTGCCGTCAAAAAAGGAGGCTCCGCCGGTCACCGCGGGAAGAATCTCCTCGTATTCCTGCGGTTGGAGGTTCTGGAAGTCCGGCGGCAGGATCGGTGCCGGGTCGAGGATCGTCGCGGAACGCACCTCCTGCTCGTACCGAATGCCACCCTTGAGGAACCAATCGTCGAAAAACCACTCACCTCCGATGTAGTGGGAACTGATGGTGTGCTTGCCCTCGACGTTATTGATCAGCTGTGCCGGCGGACTCAGATTGTTCCCAAGCGTGTTGTCATTGAAGTACACCGAACCCTGCCAGTAACCATCGATGAAGTTTTGCAGAAGCTCCGGATTCTCAACAAAATCCTCGCCCAGGGCGAGTAGCACATCCTCGGGAAGACCGTAGATATTATTGCCGGCCGCATCCTGAAACTCGGGGATGAGATCGTAAATTGAAACCTGAGAAGTCCTTTCCTTCTCCATGTCGGAGAAACCGAGATTCAGGCGGACTCCCCGTGATTCATCCTCCTCGCTGAAATAGTAGGGCAAATCGAGATCGATTCGCTGGTCCACAGTATTCTCTTTGATCTCCTGGACGGTCCGCGGAGAAAAATTTCCTGGACCCGCCTCTTGTGTGATGGCGAGCAAGGCCAGGGTATCGACGGTCCCCAAAGAGGGATCAACGACCGGATATCGGCCGATCGTCTGATTGATCACTCGATCAACCGTGGATTGAGACACTCCCTGATCCAAAAGGTACTGGCCCGCTTCGTCCAAGGATTGAAAGTCCGGAGCGTCCGGGAACGATCGCAGGATCTGATTGTAGAGTCGCTGGTCCTCGACATCGCGGGCGACCTGAAATGCTTCTTCGTCGGTGAAGTCGAGGGTCGTCCACTGGAACAGGGAGTAGTTCGGTCGATCCTCCAGAGCGTCCGATGTCGTATAGCCCCAGTTCACCGAAGGACCTCGATCGCCCAGCTTGTGCTTTCCGGCCAGCTGAAACACCTCGAGGTCCTGTTCGACAATGTCGATCTGGTCGAAGTTCCGCCGAAGGCTGGCGGAGGCTCCAAACAGGTTGGTGGTCGCATTGAAGTACTCCGGAGTTCCGAAAATCTCCCCATCCTCGATGTTTCTTGCCGTCTGAACATTGTCTTGGGTGATGTTCTTCCGGAAGTAGGTTGCGGTCAGCTCATGCTGGTCATTGAGCTTCAGGCCTGCGGCTGCATAAAGATTCCACTCGTATTGCCGTTGATAGTCTTCCTGATCCCAGGTTTCCCCATTGACGCGCAGCAAAGGAGTCGCGTTGAAGCTGTCTTCCGATTTCGCTCCACCGGCGACGAGAAACCCGAGGTCGAGGCTGTCGGTCAACTCGATCGTGTCGCCGATGGCAGCGCTGAAGGACTCTTCGTCCCTGCTCTTCCTGGCGACCGGACGAAGATAGCGCGTATTGAAAAGCCCCACCCAGGCTTGCTGGGCATCGGGAACCGTCGGTGGATCCCCGGGATTCCGTTCAGGTGAACCGGGAATCAGGAAACCATTGGTGCCGGTGATCGCGTCCCGATCGATCTTGTTCGAATTGGGGATCCCCTGGAAGTACTGCATGTCGCTTCCCTGCGAGGTGAGGATGTAGTCTGGAAGTGACGGATTGAACTCGCGCTTCACCTTGAAGCTGATCACCCGGTCTTCGGGGAATACCTTGGTCTGAAGATCAATGGCGGCGCCGCCGAAGTCGCCGAGGAGTTGCTCGCGATAGGTTTTGTCCACCACGATCGCCCTCATTGCCGATGTTGGGAAAAGGTCGAGTCGCACCGCCTTCCGGTCGGGAACGGCCGAGGAAATCTGGCCTCCATTGAGGGTGGTGGTGACGTAACGATCCGCCAAACCCCGGACCACGGCGAACGCTCCATCCACCACGTTGGCTCCCGACACCTTCTCAAGCGCCTCGCCGGCATCACTGACCGCCGCCTTGGCAAAATCCTCCTCCGACATCCCGCTGCGAAGCGAGGGCGTCTCGATCTCGAGATCAAGGGTGAAGTCACCTTGGTTCCCTTCGCTGTATTCCCCGACGATGGACTCCTCCGCGAGCAGGAACTCCCCCTCAGCCGTGTCCACCGCGGGTTTCTTCCGGAGGGCGATGCGGACTTCCGCCGGCGAACCCGGTCGCGGGCTGGCGGCCGCCTCGCCCATCGAGTACTCCAGCTTGAGCGCCTCGACGGTGTAGTCTCCCGGTGGCAATCCACCGATTTCAAATCGACCCTGGGCGTCGGTGATGTCCTCACGGCCCTGACCAATCACCACGACGCTGGCGCCGGCGATCGGCTCGAGCGTCGTCACATCGGAAACCTCACCGGTGATCACGCAGTTGCCCTGCTCGCGCTCGATCGGGAGCAGGTCGCGCGGCTCGCCGCCCCCGCCTGCACCACCGCCGGCGCCGGGATCGACCGGATCGAGTCCCGGGTCGGCCGGCTCCGCCGGGACCCACGGTTCGTCCGATCTTTCAGGCGGACCAATGCCGACCTCGCCCTCCGGCACGGCGTCTTCTGCCGGGGCTTCCTCGACCTCGTCGTCCGGAACCAATTCGTCCCCGGCCGTCGCGCCTCCCGCCACATCACCCTCGTCCTCACCCGCAAGAACCTTGAGAAAGGGAGAGGGACCCGCACCGATCCGGCCGAGCGGATCAGGAAGCTCGAAGAATGCCGGGATCACCTCGAGTCCCTGCTGCCATGGCGCGCTCCACAGTTCTCCCCGATCCAGTGGAATCACCGGGCACGACGGCGGCTCTTCCATGGCGTCCTTGGTCGGGAGCAACGCGGCTGACGCCGTCACCCCGGCGGAGACCGGAAGGCTTTCGAGGGCCATCGCCGGGTGAAACACCAATGCGGGACCACTCAGGCAGAGGAGCAGGATCGCACATCTCCGCCTTCTCTCATCCTCTTCGGCAAGGAACGGAGCCAGCAAGTGGGCATGCCACTGGCACAGCCGGCGCAGACGGGAGATGAGGGCGGTGAACGACGGCGGAGACACGTGCCCGCGCGACATACCCCTTGCAGCCAGCAGGACGAAGATGGCTGCCGTGACGGTTCCGTCACGAAGGACCGCCCGCAAATCTGACGCGATCGCTACAGGGCCTCAGCGCCGCTCCGACCCGCGCCGGTGGCATCCTCCCCCGGATCGTTCATGCCGGTTGACCGACGACCGTGCCGGGCAGCGGACCATCATCGTCCTCCTCGCTCTCCTCCGCGGCCTCGGGCTCCTTCTTCTTGGGCTCGTCGTCCGGAAGGACCGGAGGCCTCGGGGAACTCGGTGGATCCTTCATCTCGCCGTGCTCGATGAGATCGTTGATGTGGTGGGCGTCGAGGGTTTCATACTCGAGCAAGGCCTCGGCGATCAATTCAAGCGCCTCGCGCTTCTCCATCAGGAGCCGCTTGGCCTCGGTGTAGGCCTTGTCGATCGCGCGCTTGATCTCGGCATCGATCTTCTGGGCGGTCGCCTCGGAGTAGCCACGATCGCGGGACATGTCGCGGGCGAGGAAGACCTCTCCGTTGCTCTCGCCATACTCGACCATGCCAAGCTCCTCGCTCATGCCCCACTCGCAGACCATCTGGCGCGCGAGGTGGGTGGCCTGGCGGATGTCGCCGGAGGCGCCGCTGGTCACATCGCCGAAGATGATCTCCTCGGCCACGCGCCCGCCCATCGTCACGATCAACTGCTCCAGTCCCTGGCGCTTGTGGAAGTGATACTTGTCCTCCTTCGGAAGATGAAAGGCGGCGCCAAGGTAGGGTCCGCGGGGAATGATGGTGACCTTGTGCAGCGGATCGGTGTGCTCCAGCGTGGCCAGCAGCAGGGCGTGGCCCGCCTCGTGGTAGGCGGTCGTCTTCTTTTCCTTCTCGCTGAGCGCGAGGCTGCGGCGCTCGCGGCCCCAGCGGACCTTGTCCCGGGCTTCCTCCAGTTCGGCAAGCGTCACGGCCTTGAGCCCCTTGCGGGCGGCCAGCAGGGCGGCCTCGTTGATCAGGTTGGCCAGTTCGGCGCCGGAGAATCCGGGCGTGCCCCGGGCGATCGTGCCCATGTCGGTGCCGGGCGCCAGCTTCACCTTCTTGGCGTGGACGCCGAGGATCTGCTCGCGGCCCTTCACGTCCGGAAGATTGACCGTGACCTGGCGGTCGAAGCGACCCGGGCGCAGCAGCGCGGGGTCGAGCACGTCGGGCCGGTTGGTGGCAGCGATGATGATCACCCCTTCCTGGGTGTCGAAGCCGTCCATCTCGACCAGAAGCTGGTTGAGCGTCTGCTCGCGCTCGTCGTGACCTCCGCCCATGCCGTGCCCGCGATGGCGGCCGACGGCGTCGATCTCATCGACGAAGATCAGGCAGGGTGCGTGCTTCTTGCCCTGCTCGAACATGTCGCGCACGCGCGAGGCACCGACACCGACGAACATTTCGACGAAGTCCGAACCGGAGATGGAGAAGAAGGGAACGTCGGCCTCGCCGGCGATGGCGCGGGCGAGAAGCGTCTTGCCGGTGCCCGGAGGGCCGACCATCAGCACGCCCTTCGGGATCGAGCCACCGAGCTTCTGGAATTTCCGCGGATCGCGCAGGAACTCGACGATCTCCCACAATTCCTCCTTGGCCTCCTGGATGCCGGCGACGTCCTTGAAGGTGACCTTGTTGGTATCGCGCGTCAGCAGCTTCGCCTTCGACTTGCCGAAGGACATCGCGCCCTTGCCGGCCGCCTTCATCTGCTGGCGGAAGAGGAAGAACAGGAGCAGCACGATCAGGAGAACCGGCAGGAAGGTCAGGACGATGCGCCCGAACATGTCCGACTTGCGGACGTACGGGATCTCCTTCTCGGCAAGCAGTTCGGCCAGTTCGCTGCCCTGCAGCATCATCGAGGTCTCGACCACGAAGGGCGTCAGCTCCTTCATCTGGTTCTCGCCGATCTCGGGCAGCGGGGCCGCGTCCTGGATGTTGCCGGTCAGCAGCGCGTCATCGGCGGTGCTTTCCAGCTTGAGCGTGCGCGGATCGACCAGACCCCGGGCCATGCCCTGACGGAACTCACGGAGGGTGATCGGTTCGCCGGATTCGACTTCCGGCAGGGTCTCGACGTATTCACGCTGCGGCAGATTTTCACCGAGGATATCGAGGATCTCTTCTTCCTGACCGGTCCGGCGACCGAAGGTCAGCCGGAAGGGATCGGCGGCCGATCCCGGCACGGCGAAGTTGTCCGGCTTGTCACGGAGCAGACCGATCACCTTGGCATCCAGTCCGCCTTCGCCGGTCTCGACCCGCAGCACCTTCTTGTTGCCCGGCAGCTCGGTCACCACCAGGCCCTGGTCCCACTTGGTCCGGAACTCGTTGTAGGTGAGCTGCTGCGGTTTTCCCGCCATCCCGTCCTTGAAGAAGGCGAGACCGAGGATGAACAGCGCCACCCCGAGGAAAATGGCGAGCCTCCAGTTGAAGCCGGGCGAATCGTTCGGCCCGCGCTTGTCCCGGGGATCCGGAGGCGGGCGGTTTTCGGGCGAGTCAGACATGATGAATGATGGATGGCGCCTCTTGCCGGGACGCGCCGACAGTTTAGCACGCCTCGTGCGCGAGGGCAAAAGGCGCGTCAGCCTAGCGTGGACCCCGGGAAAGGAAACCCCCTTTTTTCGCGCCGTCCTTGCCCTCCTCCGCGGCATCAGGGAGCATGCCGACGATGCGCGAGGACGCCTCCGACCAAACCGATGCCGGGCGCCCCACGCGCCCGCGCGGATGGTTGCGCCGACGCCCGGGCGGGGCGACCGGCGGCCGGGTGCTGGGCATGATGGTCGACGCCTTCGCCGGCTTCGCCACCCTCGACGGCCGGCTCGATGCCGGAGAGGCCGAATTGATCCTCGACCTGCTGCGTTCCGCCTTCCCCGAGGCGGATCACAGCTGGCTCGGACGGCGCGTCCAGCGGGCGGTGCGCGATCCCAAACCGCTGGCCAACACCGCCGCCGAACTCCGCGAGGTGCTCGACGAGGGCGAGAAGATGGCGGTCGGGCTGCAGCTCTACACGCTGGTCGATGCCGCCGAACTCGCCGACCGGAGCCGCTCGGCCTTCGAGGTCTTCATGCGGCGGCTCGGAACCCCGGAACACGCACGCCAGATTCTCGATGAAATGGGCGGACTGCCGGCGAACACCCCGGTGGGTTTCGAGCGGATCATCTTCTCGCGGCGACACTACTCCGACGTGGTCCTGCCAGAGGCGGCGCGCGATCATGGCTTCCGCGTCTACCGTGCCGCCGATCTGATCCTGGTCCGCAACACCGGCAAGGCCCCCCTGTGGGTGCGCGGCCGCTCGCTCGAGCCGGGCAACTTCCTGCGCATGCGACCGCGCCAGCAACTGCTCGTGCCCGGCTGGTCGCTGACCTGTGAGGACCTCGTTTTTTTTCTCAACGTCGCCCTCACCGGAAACCCCTCGACCATCTATCTCGCCGCCACCCCGGAGGGCTGGATCAGCGAGAGGATCCGCAGCCGCCAGAGCACCGTTCGCATCCGCTTCGGACTCAGCGCCGAGGTCGAGGCGCTGAAGCCGACCGCCAGCGTGGTCGTCGGGCGCGGTCCGCTGAAGCCGAACGAACCCCTGATCTGCGAGCACCAGGACAAGCTCAGCGGCGAGAACGGGCTGACGGCCTCGCTCGATGCGCTGCGCCGCCGGGCCGCCGAGGCGGGCGGGCGCTTCCGGCTGAATGCCGACCAGCGCGACTTCCGCGTTTCGAATGATCCCACCGTGCTCGAGCGAGGCGACCTCCTGCTCAGCCCCGGTCTGGCGCCGCGGGTCGTGCTGCGGGTCCGCTTCGACCCCGAGACGCGCACCGGCGATGTCTTCATCCGCGAGGCGGCCGGACCGATCCTCGCCGATGGCAACCCGGTCCGGGCCTCGGCCCAGCTGACCGAAGGCTCGGTGATCCGGATTTCCCGCACCCAGGCCCTGCGCTGCCGCTTCGGCGAGGGCATCATCGACGAGGAGCGGAACCTGATCGAAACACTGCGCGTCGAGGACCTGATCCACAAGTTCGTCCCGGATGGCCGCGCGCTCGACAACATCTCCTTCGAGGTGCGGCGGGGCGAGATGATGTGCATCATCGGCCCCAGCGGCTGCGGCAAGAGCACCCTGCTCTCGATCCTCGCCGGCCACCTTCAGCCGACCCGCGGGCGCGTCCAGCTCAACGCCGCGTCGCTCTACGAACACCGGGATGCGCTGGTGCCCTTCATCGCCAACATGCCTCAGGAAGAGGCGCTGAATCCGCAGCTCACCGTGCGTGAGCACCTGCGCCATGCGACCACCATCCGCCGCGCCTCCCTGCCGAAAGGGGAAGTCGACCGCCGTGCCGACGGCATCGTGGCCGAGCTCGGCCTGCAGTCGATCTCGCGCCGCCGCGTCGGCTCACCGGGCGAGAAGACCCTCTCCGGGGGTGAGCGCAGCCGGCTGAATCTCGGCCTCGATCTCGGCAGCGCGGCGGAGGTCTTCCTCTTCGACGAGCCGATCTCCGGACTTTCCTCGAAGGACTCCGAGCACGTCGCCGAAACGCTGCGCTCGCTGGCCCGCGACAAGATCGTCATCGCCTCGCTGCACCGCCCCGGGGCGAACGTGCTGCGGCTCTGCGACAAGGTCCTGCTGCTCGACAACGGCGGCCGGCTGGCCTTCTTCGGCACGCCCGCGGGAATGATCGAGTATTTCCACGAGGCCTGCACCGAACTGCGCATTCCCCACCCCTCGGTCGAGGCCAAGGCACCGCTCGGCGCCGACTTCGTCTTCGACGTGCTGGAAACCCCGCTGGCGCAGTTCGGCGGCGGCGAGCACGGAGGGGCGACCCGGCGGTTCCCGCCGAACTTCTGGCAGGAGCGGTTCGAAAGCCGCGTGCTGATCCACTCGCTGGGGACGCCCGCGCCCGCGCCGGCAACCCGCCTCGAGTCGTTGCCCGAACTCACCCAGCGCGGCCTTCCCGGAACCCGGACCGGACGGCGGCGCATCCACGAGGCTTATCGTACTTTCCAGACCCAGTTCGCCAGGGCGATCCTCTCGAAGCTCCGCAACCGCGGCACGCTCTACGCCACCTTCATCGAGGCACCGCTGCTGGCGGCGCTGATCGCGATCACGCTCCGCTCCTCGCCCGAGGGCTCCTACGAGTTCTCCACCGCGCTCCACATCCCGGCCTATCTTTTCCTCTCGGCCACGGTGGCGATGTTCCTCGGCCTGACCAACTCGGCCACCGAAATCCTGCGCGACCGCCCGACCCTGCGGCGCGAGCGCAACGCCCGGCGCGGCGCCTTCCTCTACGTGGCCGCGAAATTCACCGCCCTGGCCCTGGTCGCGGCCGTTCAGTGCCTGATCTACACCGCCGTCGGCCACCGCATCCTCGAAATCCACGGCACGCTGATCGACCAGTGGCAGTGGATGACGCTCACCGCCTGCACCGGCACGGCCCTCGCCCTGCTGGTCTCGGTGCTGGTGCGCACCGAGCGGGCGGCCCTCACGGCCGTGCCGCTGCTGCTGGTTCCGCAGATGCTGCTCGCCGGGGCCCTCGTCCCCTACCGCGAGATGAACCGCGGGCTGTTCGAGGACGCCAGTATCGAGCGGGAGCGCGGCGGTATTCCGGTCCCGGCGCGCCTGATGCCGCTGCGCTTCGCCTACGAAGGCATGGTCGTCACCCAGGCGACACGAAATCCCTTCGACCTCAACCGCATCCGCATCCAGCGCCGGGTCGACACCTTCAAGGACATGGTCGCGCAATCCGAGGAACCGCTCACCGAGACCAGCGGCGAGCGGTTCGACGTGATGAAGGTCGCGCTGCAGGCACTCGTCGGCGCCGATGCCACCGACCCGCAAAGTGCGGCCGAAACCTCGGCCGACATCGCCCGCCTGGCCCGCAGCGGCACCATGGTCGAACTCGAGTCGCTCGAGATCCGCCCCGACTCCCCGGATGCCCGGCCGATCTCCGACTTTTTCGTCAACAAGCGCATCGAACTGATGGTAGAGGAAGCGAGAACCTTCCGCACCGACTACCGCAACGAGGCACTCGGGCGCCGCCCGAACATCTTCCTCGCCCTCAAGAAGCCGTTGGGACAGCGCGATGTCGCCACGCTGCACGTCTCGGCGGCGATCCTCGTGCTGACCAGTTTCCTCTGCTGCGTCCTCACCGGGGTCGCGCTCGCCCTTCAGAACCGCCGGACGCGGTAGCAGGGAATTTCTATTTTCTCCCAGGCTGGGCGGCGCGCTTGAGCGCGTCGGCCACGACCTCGACCGTCGCCGCGTCGAGCGGCTTGGGCAGCACCGCGCCCAGAACCAACCGACCGAAGGCGGTGTCCACCGGCACGACGACCAGGTAGGCTTCGGCGCCGACCTTGACGTGGACGTTGCCCACCTCGCCCTTCACCGGCCGGTAGGCCTGGGCCAGGCTGCGGGCGAGAAAGTGGAGCTTGGTGAAATCCGCATCGTCGAGCACCGGCTCGCCGTCCCGCTCGAGAACGAAGGCACCCTTGGCATCGAGCTGCTGGATCAGCCACTCGCGGAAACGCCCGAGCCGGGCGAGCAGCGGTTCGCGTGGCGGGAGATCGACCTTCGGCACCTCAGGCGGCGGAGGCGCATCCGGTGCCGCCGGCGTCGCAAGGAAAGGCTTCGCCGGCTCGTTCTCGGCCGGAAAGGGATCGGCCGCCGGGGCGGACGAAATGAAGCCCTCGAAGCCGGGGCCGAAGCCGGCGTCGTCGGTGCTTTCCTTCCGCTCGCGGCGCGGCGGAGTCATCAACTGCCGGGCCAGCCGGCGCACGGCATCTCCGTCGATCCAGGGTTCGACCGGGTCCATCAGGTCAGTTGGGAACGAGTTTGGCTTCGATCTCCGCCCGCAGCGCGTCGAAGACCGCATTGGCGCCTTCGCCATCCTCCATCACACCCACCGGCAATCCGCGGGCGCTGGCCTTCACAAACAAGGGGTCGCGGGGGACGAGGGTGCGGATCATCAGCTCCTCCGGGAGCAGATTCCGCAGCGCCGCCACCGAATCGCGGCTCTCCTCCATGTCCTGCTGGACCATCGTCAGGATGACACCGAGCACGACGAGGCTGGGATGGATCACCCGCAGGCGGTTCAATCCCTCGAGCATTTTCGGGACCGAACGGATGCCGAGCGGCTCGGCCTGCTGCGGCACGAGGACCGCATCGCACGAGCAGATCACGTCGGCAGTGAGACCGAAAAGCCCGGCGGGCGTGTCGATCAGGCAGATGTCGTAGCCCCGGGCCTCGACCGTGCGGAGGAAACTCCGGACCCGCGAAAGGTGGGCACCCGTGGGCCCGCCGCTCACCTCGTAATCCCCCGCCTGGCCGCTCGCCACCAGGGTGAAGGTCTCCAGCCGCGTCGGCACCAGAATCTTGTCGAAGGGGATGCCGGGATCGGCCAGATAGTCGTAAAAGCCGGACAACAGGCGCGATTGACGCGTGAGCGACAGCCCGACCGAGCCCTGGGGATCGGCATCCACGAGCAGGGTTCTGAGTCCGGCGCGTGCGAACGCGTGGGCAAGGTTGATGGATACCGTGGTCTTGCCGACCCCACCTTTTTGACTGGATACCGCGATGCTGATCATCCTTGGAAATCGGTGGCGAGCGTAGCTTGGGCTTGTAGGGGAGAAAGCCTTTTCTGCATGCTGTCGGAGTCCGGCACCCGTCGGGCACTCCCCTGCCATGAAGATCCACCCCCTCGTCCCCTGCCTGCTCGGAGTCACCCTGACCCTCTCATCGTGCAGCAGAGACAGCGGTCCCGACGAGCCCGAAACCCCTGCGGTGGTCGCTCCCGAGCTCAGGGTCAACCAGTTGTCCGAGACCCCGTCGGCACTCCTCAAGGCCTGGGCGGACTCCGACGTGAACTGGCAGCAGTGGGATCCCGCGGTCCTGGACCGGGCGACCGATGCCCGGCGGCTGGTTTTCGCCGTCATCGGTTCGGTCCGCTATCCGGGCACCTTCGAGACGCTGGATGCCATCGAATCCCGTCCCGACATCGTCCGCCGGCTGAACGAGGAGTTCGTGCCGGTGCTCGCCGATCTCGACATCAGCCGCGAAACGAGCCTCGTCGCCAGCGCCCTCAGCGCCGAAACCGGCCAACCGGTCAACTTCCCCTTCGTGCTGCTGCTTTCGCCGAACGGCGACCCGGTGAGCTGGCAGCCGCTGGCCTATCAGAACGACGAGATGATCCAGAACTTCTTCGACAACTCGGTCGAAGTGATCAGCCGACTGTGGAACGAATCGCCCGACTACGTGCTGGAAGACAGCGCGACCAAGAACGGCTTCCGCCGCGACGGCATGCCCAAGCAGGACCCGGCGGTGGAGGATGCCGACGAGCGCCTCGATCTCTACCGCACGGCGATCCGGCGGCTGACGAGTTTCTACGAGGTCGACCTGAGCTCGATGAGCGGTTCCGGCGGACTCTTTCCGGTCGGCACGCTCGAATGCCTCGGCGATGCGGCCATCCACCCGAAACTGGACCCGGAGCTTCGTCAAAAGGCACTCGTCAGCCTGTCCGGGATCCTCGACCAGTTGCAATCCAGCGCGATGATCGACCCGCTGGACGGCGGCATCTACAGCGCCCGCCGGGGACCATCGTGGAACTTTCCGGTCTTCGTGCGGGACTGCACGACCCAGGCCCGCGCGGCCCGCGCCCTGAGTCTGCTGCATCTGGAGGTGGACCGCCCCGACGCCCTGGAGACCGCGCTGGCGGCGATCCGTTTTGCCGAGGCACAATTCCTCACCCCGAAGGGCCTTTTCGCCATCGCCACGCGCCCCGGTGACTCGCCCCAGGAAGAGTGGCTGTGGACGATCGAAAGCGTGAAGACCACCCTCGACGAGGACGAGTTCCGGGTCTGGAAAGCCATCTCCGAACTCGACCGGCTCGGCAACCTGCCGATCGAAGTCGACCCGGACCGCGAGTTCTTCCGGCTCAACTCGCTCGGGCTGAGACGCCCGGTCAGTGAGGTCGCGCAAGAGACCGGACTGTCGCCCAACAAGGTGCGGACCCTGCTCGAATCCGGACGGAAGAAACTTCTCAAGGTCCGCGAGGAACGCTTCCCGGCCGCCAGCGGCGATCCGACCCCTTCGGCCACGGCGAGCTTCAGGATGGTCTCCGCCTACGCCGCCCTCTACACCGCGACCGGCGATCCTCAATGGCAGGAAAAGGCGATCGAACTCGGCAAGGCCTGCCGCAAGGCCTTCGGGACGGCCCGTTTCCTGAATGAACGACCCGGGGAGAATCCCGAAAAGATGAGCGATGCCCGGGCGTCCACCTACGCCATCGCCTGCCAGGCCAGCCTCGATCTCGGCGCCGTCACCCTGGAAGACGAATGGAATCTCTGGGGCCAGGACCTCATCACCCTCATGGCCGAGAATTTCATCTCCGAGGACGGGCGCCTGGTCGAGACCCGCGAGGAGTCCCGCGTGATCGACCTCGCCTACTCGGACCGCCTGATGGTTTTCGAGGAATCCACGGCCGGAATGACGCGCCTCAACCTTTCGCGGCTCGACGCGCTCGGTTTCCAGGTTCCCCCCGCCCTGCACCCCTGGACCGTTTCGCTGCCCAAGATCGAGCAGTTTCCCATCGTCCACACCGACACCATTGCCGCCCTTGGCCATCAATCGGTCCGCACCCGCGTCGCCGTCCAGGCCGGAGCACCGGCGCCGCTCGTTGAGGCGGTGACCAAGCTGCCGCTCGAGCGCTTCGAGCGGAGGATGGCCCGCCAGCCCGGCGACGGCGCGCAGATCTCGCCGGTCGACGGGGAAAGCCGGGTCCTGACCGAGCCTGCCGAGCTCCGGGCACTCGCAAAACCCGCGACAATGAACTGATTTCCGCTGGCGGGGCATCGCCGGCCCTTTGTAGGATCGGCCCATGAGGTTATTCAGGATACTCGCTCTCGGACTACTGATCGGATCGGCGGTGCACGCCGACACCATCCGTCTGCGTGACGGCAAGGAATACGAAGGGGTCGTCATTTCCGACGACGGCGATTCCTACACGGTGCTGGTGCAGGTCACCGAGACGATCCGTGACCAGCGCCGGATTCTGAAGAAGGACATCCTCGAGATCGTGAAGGAAAAGAAGGATGCCGCCGCCTTCGAAAAGATCGAGAACCTGGTCCCGACACCCGAGCGCTTGCGCGTCGATGAATACGACGCCCGCATCGAGAGGGTGGAAAGCTTCCTCAAGGAGTTCCCGGACTCCCGTCTGGCACGCAAGGCCGCGGCGATTCTGGAAACACTCGACGCCGAGCGGGAGGTGGTTGCCTCGGGAGGCGTCAAATTCGAAGGCAAGCTCCTGAGCGCCACGGAGCGTCAGAAGGCCGCCTTCACCCTCGACTCGCAGATCGTCCACGCGGCGATCGAGGAGGCCATCGCCGAAGGGCGGAAGATCGATGCGCTTCGTGCCTGGGACAAGCTGCAGGAGGAATTCCCCACCAGCCGCGCCTACGTCGCCGCCGTCCCGAAGATCCTTCCAGTGATGCGGGTGCAGCTCGCGGCGGTGGAGCGCGAACTCGAAGACATCGACGAACGCGTGAAGGAACGCCTCCGGAAGCTCGAACTCGTCCCCACCAAGGACCGCGCCCGTGCCCGGGAAGCCATCGAACGGGAAGCCGCCGACTACAAGAAGCTCGTCGAGGACGAGCGCGAAGCCGGCATCCGGTGGACCAGCCTCAATCCCTTCGAGAAGGAACCGCTCAACAAGGCCAGATCCCTGCTGGAGGCGGAAATCCGACGCCTCGAAAACTTCGACCCCTCGCGGGTCCCGGATGGCGATGCAGCCTGGGCCGAGGCGTGGGCCACCCTCGACGGCGAACCCGATGCCGGAGCCGCGCGGGACGCCTTGTCGAAAGCCCGCAACGCCCGCCTTCCGGCGAAATACATCGAGATTCTCGAGGAGAAGATGCCGTCCAAGTAGCGGTCCTTTTCTCTTTCTGCGGATTGACACGCGACCGCCGCCACCCGCCAATGGCTGCAATGCAGCGACGCACCCAGAGCCGTAGCCGCTCCACCGCGGAAACCCGCATCGAGCTGTCGATCGATCTCGACGGATCCGGTGAATCGAAGATCAACACCGGCATCGGTTTCTTCGACCACATGCTCACGCTGTTCTCGCGTCACGGATTGTTCGACCTGACCCTCGAGGCCGAAGGCGATCTCGAGGTCGACTTCCACCACACGGTCGAGGACACCGGCATCGTGCTCGGTGAAGCCATGCGCGAGGCGCTCGGCGACAAGAAGGGCATCCGCCGCTACGGCCTCTGCTACCTGCCGATGGACGAGTCGCTGGCGCGGGTCGTCGTCGACCTCAGCAATCGGCCCCACCTCGAGTTCCGCGCGCCGGAAGGCGTCGCCGACGCCCCGAACTTCCCCTTCACCCTGGTCGAGGAATTCTGCCGCGCCCTCGCCTCCAACCTGCGGGCGAACATCCACGTCGAGTTGCTGTATGGCCGCGACGGCCACCACGTCGCGGAGGCCATTTTCAAGGCCCTCGCCCGCGCCCTCAGGCAGGCCTGCGAGGATGACCCGCGCGTCACCGGAATCCCCAGCACCAAGGAGGCGCTGTAACGGGGTTGGATCGGTGCATGGGTGGATGGGTTCATGAGTTTCCACCCTCCAACCCATCAACCCATCAACCCATCAACCCGTGAACCCCATCATGAAGACCGGCATCATCGACTACGGCGCGGGAAACCTGCGCAGCGTGGACAACGCGGTCCACAGTCTGGGGGTTGAACCCCGGATCATCGACAACCCCGACGGTTTCGGCGATCTCACGCACCTCATCCTGCCCGGTGTCGGGGCCTTCGGCGACAGCATGGCCGAGCTGGAACGCCGCGGACTGGTGGAACCGATCCGCGATTGGATCGCCGCGGATCGACCCTTCTTCGGCATCTGTGTCGGTTACCAAATGCTCTTCGAGGAAGGCGACGAGAACCCGGGCATCCCGGGGCTCGGTATCTTCAAGGGCCGCGTTGTCCGTTTCCCGGAAGACGGGCGGAAGATTCCCCACATGGGATGGAACGCGGCCACCGCCCGCGACCCGGACGATCCGCTGTGGGACGGCTTGGGAGACCAACCCTTCTTCTACTTCGTTCACTCCTACTTTCCCGAACCCGCCGATGACTCGCTGACGGCGATGGAAACCGACTACGAGGGGCTGCGATTCGCCTCCGCCATCCGGCGCGGCAAGCTGCTCGCCACCCAGTTCCACCCGGAGAAAAGCCAACAGGCCGGACTCCGCCTGCTCAGGAACTTTCTCCAGTAGTCCAATTCCTGTTCAGGAATTGTGAACAACTTCGGGAATTTCTTTCCCGCCGCCTTCGAGCAAGCCCTCCGCCCGGCCCGTTATCTACGGACATCTGCGCATTCCCGGCATTTCCCACTTGCCGGATCGAGGTTTCGGCAGGTCGCCCTCCCGCCTTGGTTGTTCACTCGGGCCGGGATGTTTCAAACAAATCCCAAGTGGCTGATTTTCAGTGAAATAACGATTTTTAAGCGGTCTCTGCCCAGTTTCTGCCCAAGTTATCCACATCCCGGGTCAAGCAGGCGGGTGCCTTCGTAAACCCTTTGAAACGAAGCTGTCACAGAGAATCCGGACCCGACCGGGGATTGTGAATAACTTGGTGAGAACCCACTCTCAGCGCGAAGCCGAGCCGCCGAAAAGAAGACGCAGAACCGACCGGATCAGGGCGAAGACCACATAGAGAACGCCGAACACGAGCCCGCCCACCACGGCCACCGCTCCGACAAGGATCCACAACGGCCACCAGCGGCGATCCAGCCGCACCGTCCAAGGTCGCGCCCCTTGGAACGAAGATGCGGGTTCGTCATCGACCACCGGCGGCGGCTTGCCGTCGATTTCGATGATTTCCGCTTCAAGGGTTTCGGGCATCGCCTTCAAGCATGCACTCCGAACGACCGCATTCAATGGGAAGATCCACCGAGTTTGGAATCGGTGCCGGCCCGGTCCCTGAACCGCGGGGATCCTCCGGGCGATTTTTCATGCCCCTCAATGGGAAATGCGGGTTAGAAAGCGGTCCAAACCACCGTTTCAAGTCCCATGCGCTCCCTTCTCATCGCCCTGTTCCTCCTCGCGCCCCTCCATGCCGCGAAACCCAATTTCATCATCATCTACACCGACGACCAGGGCTACGGGGATCTCGGATGCTTCGGCTCGGAAACCATCGAGACGCCCCACATCGACCGGCTCGCCCGGGAAGGCCGGCGCTTCACCAGCTTCTACGTCGCCTCATCGGTCTGCACCCCTTCCCGCGCCGCCCTGCTCACCGGATCCTACCCGAAACGCGTCGGCCTCCACCGCCACGTCATTTTCCCCCCGGACAAGTACGGCCTGCACCCGGAGCGCACGACCACCATCGCGGATCTCCTGAAGGGTGCCGGCTACGCCACCGCCTGCGTCGGCAAGTGGCACCTCGGCCACCAACCCGAAACCCTTCCCCGCGCCCAGGGCTTCGACAGCTACTACGGCATCCCCTACTCGAACGACATGGCGCATCCCGACAACAAGCGGAAATTCAGGATGTCGCTCGACGACGCATGGAAGGATCCCGCCAAGGGCATCACCTCGTGGAACCCACCACTGATGGAGAACGAGGAAATCGTCGAGATGCCCGCCGACCAGCGGACCATCACCCGCCGCTACACCGACCGGGCCATCGAATTCGTGCGCGCGAACAAGGAGAAGCCTTTCTTCCTCTACCTCGCCCACTCGATGCCGCACATCCCGCTCTTCGTGCCCGACGAGGTCAAGGACCCGGATCCGAAGAATGCCTACATCAACACGATCGAGCACATCGATGAGCAGGTCGGACGACTCGTCGACACCCTGCGCGAACTCAAGCTTGAGGAGAGCACCGTCCTCATCTTCACCTCCGACAACGGCCCGTGGCTGCCCTTCAAGCATCACGGTGGCTCCGCCGGCCCGCTGCGCGACGGCAAGGGCACGACCTTCGAGGGAGGACAGCGGGTTCCCTGCGTCGTCTGGGCTCCGGGCCGGGTTCCCGCCGGAACCGAGAGCAACGCCTTCGCCACCACCATGGACCTGCTTCCGACCTTTGCCGGTCTGGCAGGAGTGGACCTGCCCGATGCGAAAATCGACGGCTTCGACCTCGGCCAGACCTTCACCGCCGACGCCGCCTCACCCCGCACCGAGATGCTCTTCTACACCGCCAACGGCGCGCTCGACGGCATCCGCCAGGGCGACTGGAAGCTGCTTCTCAAGGGCAAGAGGAAGCAAGAAGAGGAACCCAAGCTCTTCAACCTCGCCGAGGACCTGGGCGAGACCACCAATCTCGCCGACAAGCATCCGGAGCGGGTGAAAGCGCTGACGCAGCGCATGCAGGAACTCGACGCCGAAGTCACCAGCAACGCGATGCCCGTCTGGGGCAAACGCTAGGCGCCCCCCGATGGACCGCCGGCGACGACGGGACCCCGCGCGGGTCAGCCCGTTTTCTTCGCGTCCTCTTCCTCGCCGAGCTTGCGCACGGCATTCGACGAGTGGAACTCGGTCAACTGCTCGCCTTCAGCGTTGAAGATGCGGACCCGCAGGCCGATCACGCGTTCCCGCTTCACCGAAGCGGCATGCCTTTCGCAGGTCGGACAACTTGAGCTCGTCTCGCAATCAAGGGTGATCTTGACGCTCTCCGTCTCGAAGGTTTCATCGAGCCGCGGGAGGATCTCGCCCAAGGAGGCTTCTCCCGAGACTACCTCGGTTTTCGACTTTCCCTCGGCATCGTAGCGCATCACGAAGATGTCGTACTTGGCGCTCAGGTCCTCGAACCCGAACTCTCCCCGGTTTCGCACCGATACCCGGAAAAACGAGCTGAGACGGTCGTAGGTGTAGATGCTCCCCTCGTCTTCGCTCCGTTCCGTTTCCTCCTCGGCCACGACGTTGAGGGCGTCCCGCTTGGTCTTCTCCTTGAGAAACTCGGCGAAGTACTCCTGATCCTCTGCCGAAAAGGCGCTGGCTTTGGCGGTCTGCCGGGCACTCTTCCCCTTGTAGCGGAAGACCACGCTGTCGGTCGAAGGACGGTAGTCGATCAATTCGGCCTCGATGGTCCTTTGACCATCGGCACTGGTAAGAGTTCTCGCCAAGCCCGGAACAACGAACAGGCACGCCCAGAAAATCGACGACAGCAACGCTTTCATGGCGGGATAGGACTACCACTTCGAAACACGACCTCCAATGCCAAAACCGGGTGTCACTGAAAGTGGTGGGCATGGCCGGGACTTGTCGGCCGGCAGGCATCACTCTCTAGACTGCGGCGATTCATCGCCGCTTTGGCGAAGCATTTCAATGCGAGCCGCGCCATCGGCGATGAATCGCCTCCATCAAAGCGGCGATGAA
>NZ_JBISBU010000072.1:0-22302 GCF_044385805.1 Haloferula sp. A504 | reverse complement strand
GTCCGTGGCCAGAGTGACTGGCTACATCTTCTCTGTGAGACTCTTTCATTCTCTGTTCCAAGCCGGTTTATCCCGGCGCTTTCACTGACCCCTTTGATTTCCTCAGACCCACTTTCAATAATGATGCACTAGTATTCGTCCTCTGTCGTTTTGGTCGCTATCAGGAATGAAGTAGAATGTAGCACCCGAACGTTCCGAAGCTGCTTTGCCCTCGAATAGATATCCGCTTTGCCCAGCGGGGTCGAATTCTGAGGGAATCGGGCAGCAATGATTTAGATCAAGTCTATCACGATGAATCATCCATCCACCGCCTGTGCCTTTTCCGTTCCGAATTTCCAACTCCACGAATTCCTTCTTGAGGCCACTGAATGTGATCATTAATTCTCCCGAGATGCCAGAATGTGGAATTTCTGCGCATTTCGCGCTCCGGTTCTCCAAGGATCCCCAATCAAACTTGGAAGGTGATACCTGATTCAGTTCACAGGAATACACGATCATTTCGCGACAAGGACCGGGGTGAAACAATAAAGTGGCGGGCCAAGCTAACAAAGCAGCGGCAAAAACAGCCAAGAGGATCTTCTTCATTCTCCGATCAACAGACGCTCCCCTTTCCGTTCGTCTTTATAAGATACGATTGTGGAGAACTCAAGCGATAGAAACGCTTCTGGATACTGCCAAAACTTTTCCAACCAGTAAAAGGCATTGGATTTGTTGGGGTTAGTATCAATCGTATCATGCCATCGAAAGCTCAATCCGTCCTTAATGTACACCTTTGATCCACATTTTCTAAGCCACAGCAATCCAGATGAGTCCGTTGACTGCGCGGTGCCAAGCCAGAATCCCGCATACGAAACATCAAACCAAACGCGAATGTCGAAGGGGGTTGAGGTCGTCTCCCGAACAACATAGAACCCTTGAAAGCACTCTTCCAGTTGACCTAACAGTTGCAGGGCTTTATGGCGATAAAAACCATCCATATCAGCTTCAGTAAGAGAAGACATTGTCCCACTGTGGTCATAAAAATTAAACTTCTGAAGATCTAAGCCCAAAACCACTCCGGCAGCTTGGCTGACATAGGCTCGCCAATATCGCATTCCTACATAGTCTAGCCCCAGACGATCCCACCGGCTCACACCATCATTCCCGACGAATCCATACAGATTGTATCCGCCCTGTTCTCCAATCGGATCCCTAGATGGCCAACGGCCCGTCACTGGATCATACCAACGGTAACCGTATTCTGTCACTACGTCAGATTCGCGTCGTGACGGTTTCGAGGGTCCGGGTTGGAGAGGGAAGTATCCCATGCGGGGAAGTCAATACATGAAGTTCGGTCAGCGGGGAAGCTCGGAGTCGCGGTGCGGGATTCGTCGCGACGGCGTGAAGGCCATTTCGCTCAGCGCGGAGCCTGGCGGCTTCGGGCAGCGAGCGGAAGGAGCTTTCCACGGATCAATACACGTCGCCGCGGGGGCCGACGACCAAGACCTCGAGCAGCGCCTCGCCGTCGATTTCACCGAACTGGAAGATCGCCCGGTAGCTGCCGATACGCATACGGAAACAGCCCTCCCATTCGCCTTTCATCGCTCTGATGTTCGGATGGACGAGAACATCGTCAAGGGCTGCGACTTCTCCGAGGGCGGACTTGACCTGGCGCTTGCGGTCCTCGGGCATCCGCTTGAGATAGCGGACAGCGTGGCGATGATAGACGACGCGCCTCATGCCTCTTCGGCAGAGACGAAGGCCGAGCCGCGGCCGGCGGCGGAGTCCTCCCGGGCCTCCCGCAGCTCGCGGGCCTCCTCGTCGTCGAGGTCCAGGCCATACACCTCCACGAATTCCACGAACTGGGCGTACGGGATGATCACCTCGGTGGGATCGCCCTTCTCGTCGAGTACGAGCTTTCGAGTAATGGTCATGTCGGGATTCTACACCGCGCCGTGCGGTTCGTCAGGGTTTTGTTTTGCGGCAGTCAAAGGGCGGGCGCCCCCCGCTCCAGCGCTGGGAAGATGGTGGAGGGTTCGGAGTCTTTGGCGAGAGCGATGGCCTCGGACTCCCCGGCATCGAGGGAGAGCCGGAGACCGGCCCGAATTGGGTTCACTCCGCCCCAGCTGGTCCTATGCTGGCGGATGCTTCAACAAGGAGGCAAACCATGAAAAGAGACACGAAAGGAATCGAAAGGGCGCGCTCGATGCGTGATTGGCGGGAACACAAGGGCGGGCTGAAGCCGAAACCGGCCCCCTGCCTGGCAACACCCCTGGGTGCATTGCTTGAGGACTGGCTGGAAAGCCAGCGCGACCGGGGCTTGCGCCCGAGCAGCATCGCCACCCGGAAGGGGCATCTGCGGAGGTTTCTCCAGTGGTGCGAGCAGTTCGGAGTGACCAAGCCGGAATGGCTTTCGCGCGGCCTGTGCCGGGCGTGGCTGAGGTCGATCGACGAATCGCGCACCTCGAAGGGTGCTCCGTTCCGTGAGTCGACCAAGGAAGGCATGATCCGGGCGGTGAACACCTTCTGCGAGTATCTGGAGGTGAACCGGCGGATCGACGCCAACCCTTTGTCGGGCGTCGCGGTGCGACGCTGCCGGGGCCGGCGGCTTCCCAAGATCCTGGACGAGGATCAGGTCCGTTCGATCCTCGAGGCCCCGGATACCCGGGACCCCTTGGGAATCCGGGACCGGTCGATGATGGAGATGGCTTACGGCTCGGGGCTGAGGCGGCAGGAGGTCGTCGGCCTGGAACTCGGGGACCTTTCCCGGGACGGGGAGATGGTCGTGGTCCGTCGTGCGAAGGGCGGGCGTGAGCGGATCGTGCCCATCAGCCGTGCGGCCAGGGAGTGGGTGTTTGTTTATCTCCAACGGTCAAGGCCGCTCCTGGAGGTCGTCGGAAAACCGAGCGAGGGCCTCTACCTGACCGGCTATGGCGAACCCTTCTGCGCCGGGGCCTGGGGTCAAAGGGTCAAGCAGTACATGAAAGCGGCGGGGATCGACTGCCGGGGCGGGCCCCATCTGCTTCGCCACGCCTGCGCGACGCACATGCTGGAGCACGGAGCGGACCTGCGGACGATCCAGACCCTGCTCGGCCACTCCCGGATCGACACCATCGAGGTCTACACCCACGTCACGCCCGAGCGGCTGTGCCAGGTGCATCATCGCTCGCACCCGCGAGGGTGAACTCCCGGGGCGGGAGGACCGGACCGGAGTCGTCCCTATCGGCGGAAGCCTCGCCAATTCCGCAGCCACGGGAAGATCTCGGCCAGCTCGTCAAGGGTGGGTGGGCGAAACCGAACTCCCAGCTCCCTGATTTCCGTCGAGGTATTGCCCCGGCCGTCCCGGGCCGAAACCGTGAGCGTGAGGGTGTCGGCATCGACAACGATTTTCCGGTCCTCCGAACGGAAGTCGATCTGCTTTCCGTCCTCGACCGGAGTGCCCAGGACCGAGGTGACCACCGGCTCCGGGTCGCAGATGTCCTCGGCCTCGATCCTGACCACCAGGCTTTCCAGCAACTGCGTCTCGATCGTCTCGACGCGACGGCCCGTCCTCCCGTCCTCGAACCACGCCTCGATCACCGGCGGCGTGGTGTCGATCACATCGACCGACCCGGACCTCTCCAGGAGTTCATCCCCATCGGTCACCGCCTCCACGCGCACCTGATTGAGGCCCAGCGGAAGAAAGATCTCCGCCGGTGAGGCGGCGGCCACCTGCTGATCATTGACGAAGATTCTGAGGCTCTCCAGCGCCAGATCTTCCGGAACCGTGGGAGCGCTCACCGAAACGATTGCCCCTCCGGTGGTGTTGCACTCGTGCACGGTGCCCCCCTCGATCACCAGACCGACGACGGCTTTCCGCGTGAACTCGAAGGCACCGATGTCGCTGGTGGCCACCTTGTCGCCGTCTCCATCAAAGGGCCGGCTGTTTCCAAGGAAGTCGAACAGCGGAGCACTCATGTTGGTTCCCGTGTCGATCGCCGGCGAACCTTCGCGTAGCGTGAAGTCGCCAGCGGCTGAATCGGTGAAAAGCGGGTCGGCAGAGATATTGCCAGCCGTTCCGAGTGGCGATTCCGACGAACCGTAGTCCCGGCGATTGGCATGGACGAGATTGTTCTCCCAAGTCGGAAGATACTCGAGAGGCGGGGTCGTTGCTCCCGTGTCGTTCTCTGCGAGAATGTTGTTTCGCACGATGACCGTGGGGGAATTGACGCTCGACGAGAAAGGGCCAACCCGGATCCCAATCAGGTTGCGCACGAAGGTGTTGTTGATGCACTCGACGACCGCTCCGGGACGCCTCACATCGAGGTTGCAGGCAAGGCAGTTATTGTCGACGAAGACATTGTTCACGATCCTGGGGCTGGAATCGGGAATGGCTGCAACCAAGGCGAACGTCGCGCCATCCCGACTGCCGTTCCGGAAGACGTTGCGTTCGATCAAAGGTGATGCCGTCAGCAAGTTGACCGAGGCTCCGACGAGACCTCCGCCACCCCAGTTTCCATCGAACACATTGTCCGCGATGTAGGAATTCGCGCCAACCACCGTGAGCGCCCCTCCATCGGTGCCACGCCCGCCACTGATGGTGAATCCGATCAGCGCTCCAGCCGGCCCCATTTCGAACTTCGTCGTGTTCCGCACGTCGATGATGGTCAGTTCCGGGCCACCCGAACCGAATAGCTCGACATCCTTTCCGCGGAAGTCGATGTCGTTGGTGTAGGTGCCGGGAGCCACGACGATCCGGTCACCAGGCGATGCGGCATCGATGGCCGCCTGGATCGTCGGAAATCCGCCCGGAACCGCAAGATCCCCGGCAAGGACGTTGGAAAACAGGCTGGAGGCGACGAGGAGGCAGAGGCAACACGCGGGTTTCATGTTTCGGGCGGGATTCAAGCGGAGTTGATAGAAAACCCCGCGGTTCCCTGCAATCAAGAACGCCCGGCCCTGGAGGGTGACCCCACGGTGGAAATTCGCGCTGACTGAACGCCTTAAAGCGTGTAAGCTCGAACCATGAACATCACCCACCAGACCGTGATCGGAGAGGACGGGCAGCCGCAGGCCGCCATCATTCCGTGGAGCGTTTTTCTGGAGATCCAGAGCCTCGTGGATGACGGCAAGGCGACCGCTGAGGAGCTCGAAGCGATCCGCGAGGCCGAAGCCGACCGCGCGGCCGGGAACATGGACGCGTTCACCGACCTCAAGGACCTCAAGGCCGAGCTCTCGCTGTAAATGCGCCGGATTATCCTGCACCGTCGCGCGACCGGCAGGAACAAATGATCGCCGCCCTTGAGGACGTTGCCGCGCTCGACGACATCAACACCCATCCCGGAGTCCGCAAGCTCACCAACCAGGATGGCTGGTATCGGCTACGCGTCGGAGTCTATCGCGCCATCCTGAAGCCCCGTGGAGACGGCGAAGTCGAAGTGCTGTTCGTCGACTCCATCGGCCCGCGAGGCGACGCTTATTGAGGCGAGGGCATCCTTCCTGTGGCCGCATGAGCCCGAATGGCGCTTCCTTAAGCGGATCTCTCGATGGTCCCGAAGGGGCCACACATGAATAGCCGGGCGCTTCAGCGCCCGGAACCGGGGAGAGATGTTCCCCCGTCGGAAACCGACCGAACAGCACGAGCGCGCCCTGCAGAACCTGTATCGTCGGTTTCCGACGAGGGAGCTCGCTCGGCGACCACCGGGGACTCGAAGTCCCCGGCTACGGATGTTTCGTCTCTTCGGGACGCCCGACCCTATGGCTTAAGGAAGTGCCATTCGCATTAGCCCCATGGTCCGCAATGCAGGAAATCCCGTCCATTCCTAGTCCGAATTCTCCCATCGAGAGGCCCTTCCCGCCCCTGGAGCTGGAAAGCCGCCGTTTCACCCCCGAACCCAAAGGTGGCTACGAAACCCGGGGCGGGCTGTACTCGGCTCCGAGAGCCGCCGCGCGGCGCTTGAGATCATCGATGCAGGCATCGACCAGGCCTTCGTCCAGCGCGTGGACATCCTGGCCGCGGCCCAGATCACGGAGCAGCAGCACGGTCAGCTCGCCTCCCAGGTGCTCGCGGAATTCCTCGAGCCCCTCGTGCACCCGGCGCCGCCCCTTTGCATCGCGCAGGTCGAGCGCGTCGTGCCAGATCGGCACCCGCAGGGTGTCGAGGACGTCCATCACCCGCTCGGCATCGCATTCACGGAGCAGGCCGCAGCGGGCGGAGTAAAGCGTGTCGAGCGCCACGCCGATCGAGACGGCACAGGCGTGGCCCAGCGTGAAGTCACTGAGCTGTTCCAGCTTGTGGGCGGCCCAGTGGCCGAAGTCGAGCGGCCGGCTGCTGCCGGTCTCGAAGGGATCGCCGCCCTCGGCGATGTGCCGGGCATGGGCCAGGGCCGAGCGCTCGACGCACTCCTCGAAGGGCGCGCGCTCCAGTGCCGCCAGCGCCTCGATGTGGCGGCGGATCCACTGGAAGAATTCGGCATCCTTCACCAGCGACACCTTCACCGCCTCGATCAGACCGATCCGGCGCACGTCCTCGTCCTGGCTTTCGAGAAACTGGAAATCATTCACCACGGCGAAGGGCACCGCGAAGCTGCCGACCCAGTTCTTCTTGCCGAAGGCATTGATCGCGCACTTCACGCCGACGCCGCTGTCGTCCTGGGCGAGGGTGGTCGTGGGAAAACGCACCAGGCGGACGCCCCGGTGGGCGGTCGCCACCGCATAGCCCACCGCATCGAGAAAGGCCCCTCCCCCGATCGCCAGCACGTAGGAGTGACGGTCGATCCGCTCGTGGTCGATCGTTTGCCAGACCTCGCGCACCAGCACGTCGTCGACCTTCACCTCCTCGCCGCCGGGCAGGACCCGCAGGCCCCGCCAGTTGAAGCCGAGATCGGCGAAGTATTCACCGACCCGGCGCTTCAGTTCCGGCCAGGCGGCCGCCACCGCATCCTCCACCAGGACCAGCACCTTGCGGCCCCCGCCCTCCTCGAGAAGTTCGGCCACCAGGCGGTTCCCGGGCGCAAAGGCATCGCGGGTGAAACACACCCGGTGCTTGAAGCTGACGGGAATCTGGAAATCGTGGCGGGACATTGCGGCTGCGCGAAGCTCGACCCTTTACGTCGCACTGTCACTGATTCTTAGGCAAATGATCGAAACCCTCCATGAAACCCGCTGGCTCAAGTTGCAGCGCGATGGCCGCTGGGACTTCGTCCGCCGGCCGGACTCGGATCACGCCGTCGGCATTCTGGCGATCACTCCGCAGGACGAGGTCGTGCTGGTCGAGCAGCTGCGGATTCCGGTGCAGAAACGCACGATCGAGCTGCCGGCCGGGATCGTCGGTGACGAGCCCGAGCACCGCGGCGAGCCGCTGGCCGAAACCGCCCGCCGTGAACTCCTCGAGGAGACGGGCTACCGCGCCGGAAAGATCGAGGAGCTGGTCGTTTCCCCCACCTCCGCCGGCATGACCGCCGAGATCACCCATCTCTTCCTCGCCCGGGAGCTCGAGAAGGCGGGCGACGGCGGCGGGGTCGGCCACGAGGAGATCGAGATCCATCACGTGCCCCTCGCGGAGATCCGGTCGTGGATCGCGGCCCGGCAAGCCGGGGGAACGCTCGTCGACTTCAAGATCCAGGCCGCGTTGTGGGCGGCGGGGTTCAGCTGACTGTGGCGGCGGATTGTATCCGCCACGCCGATCATTTTCTTTTTTGGCGTGGCGGATGAAATCCGCCGCCACGATGGATCACCCCTCGGCCCACTCGCCGAACTGGCGGAACTTGTCGTAGCGCGCCTCGAGTAGCTGCTTCTCGGAAAGCTTGCCGAGGGCGGCCAGTTCCGTCTCCACGGCGGCGTGGAGTGCGGCGGCCGCGGCCTTGTGGTCGTGGTGGGCACCGCCCTGCGGCTCCGGCACGACGCCATCGATCAGGCCCAGCTTGAGCAGGTCGGGGGCGGAAAGCTTCATCGCATCGGCCGCTTCGGGGGCGTGCTTGCGGTGCTTCCACAGGATCGCCGCGCAGCCTTCCGGGCTGATCACCGAGTAGTAGGCATTCTCCAGCATCAGCACTCGGTCGGCCACGCCGATCCCGAGGGCACCGCCGGATCCGCCCTCGCCGAGCACCACCGCGACGATGGGTACCTTGAGCAGCATCATCTCGCGCAGGTTGTGGGCGATCGCCTCGGCGATGTTGCGCTCCTCCGCGCCGATGCCCGGGTAGGCGCCGGGCGTGTCGATCAGCGCCACGACCGGCAGCTTGAACTTCTCGGCCAGCTTCATCAGCCGCATCGACTTGCGGTAACCCTCGGGGTTGGCGCTGCCGAAGTTGCGCTTGAGATTCTCCTTGGTGTCACGGCCCTTCTGGTGGCCGACCACGACCACCCGGCGTCCGTTGATCCGGGCGAAGCCGCCGGGCATCGCCAGGTCGTCACCGATCCGGCGGTCGCCGTGCAGCTCGCAGAATTCGGAGAAGGCATGGGCGAGGTAATCGAGCATGAAGGGCCTCTGGGTATGTCGGGCGATCTGCACTCGCTGCCACGGAGTCAGGTTTTCGTAAATCTGCCGCCGCGTTTCGGCGAGCTTTCCTTCCATCGTGGAGATTTCTCCCGACATGTCGATCTCTTGGGAGTCCGCTTTCGCACGGAGCTTCTCGAGCTCGTTCTCGAGTTCGACGATCGGCTTTTCGAATTCCAGCAGCTGCATGAGTGAGGATGGGGAATCAGGACGGCAGGCACAGACTAAGGGGCCGTGGAGCGGATTTCCACCTCATTCCCCGGCCGGGTCAGAAGCGCGAGTTCCTCCATGTCCGCCGGATCGAGATAAAACCCCCGGGCCAGCACCTCCTCGTCGGCTTTCCCGGGCATGGCGGCAATGACCAGCGGCATCCGCTCGATGGTCAGGACCTTGGAGGCCCCGCGGTAGCCGTCCGATGCCTGGGTGAAGGCCCGGCCGCCGCTGACGGCCGTCTTCTTGGCGATCGTCGTCTTCTGGTCGCCGCCGGGGGCACCCACCACCGCCTCGAGCGGATACTCCTTGATGAAAACCCCGCCGTCCCAGAGCGACAGCGCCTCACGCTTCGGCTCGACCAGCAGGCGGAAATTCAGCGGCATGACGACGAGTTCGTCGCCGGGCTGGAGCGATTTGAGGTCCATGAGCCCGTTCAGGTAGAGGATCATGTCGAGGTTGGTCTCATGCTTGGCGGCGATCCCGAAGTATGAGTCGCCGCGGACCACGGTGTAGACCTCCTTGTTGGTCTTGTTCGCCTTGGAGAGAAGCTCGTCCAGGTTCATCTCGCCGACGATCCGCCGGGCCTCCGGGGCGGCCTTCGAGCGCGGATAGATGCTGACCACGGTCCGCAGGCGGTCGCGGGCATTCAAGAGGTCGCCCACCGCGATCAGCTCCCGGGCCTTCTCGAAGACCTTCATCCCGGGGTCGACCTCGGGCAGGTCGGAATTCCCCTCCGGCAGGGCCAGCATCGGCTTCGCCTCGAAGGTCACCGGCACCAGTTCGGCAAAAATCCCGTCCAAGGGTTCGTGGTGGACGTGCCGGACCATCAGCAGCGTGAAGACGGCGGCCGCTCCCACGGCCAATCCGGCAACGATCCTGACCAGCATCCAGAAGCTCATCCGGCTCCAATCATTCAGAGAAGTCCGCGCCGCTGGAAGTCGAAATGATTGATCGGTAGCGACGCCATGATCATGTCCAGGGTGAATTTCACCACCGAGACCTCCCAGGCGTCGTCCACGCCCTCGATGACGGCCTGCGCCGGGTTCCCGGTCCGCCGTGCATCCTCCATGACCCGCGCGCGGACCTCGTCCAGCGAGTCGTGCACCAGCTCCTCGGTCACCTTTCCACGGGCGAAGCGAAATCCGTAGTTGAGGAAGGCCATGTCCTTCCCCTGCTCGCGCATCTTCTCGATCATGCGCTCGATCCGGCCGCGTGCCTTGTCGTCGAAGCCTTCGAACTCGAGGTCCTGATAGGACTCGGGCTTCACCAGCCGCGGGCGCACCGCCTCGATGTCGCCGCTACGGATCCGGATCTGCCCGGCGGAGTCCATCAACTCGCTGAGCAGCAGGAACTCGAAGCGGGTGTCCCCGAAGGTGTCGATGCGACGATCCGGCGGCCGCAGGACGCGGGTCGTCTCCATCGCATACTGGACGTCGTCGGGTGAATGCATGCCAGAGGGTCGCCCACGCGGGGACGAACGCAAAGAAAACGGGCGGAACCGGTGGGATCCGGAGCCGCCCGCTGGAAAATCAGTGGAATGCGTCTCAGCCCTTGGCGCTCTCGACGTACTTGATGACGTCGCCGACCGACTGGAGCTTCTCGGCCTCCTCGTCGGGGACCTCGATCTCAAATTCCTCCTCGAACGCCATCACGAGCTCAACCGTGTCCAGCGAGTCGGCACCGAGATCCTCGATGAATTTGGCTTCCGGGTTCACTTGGTCGGCATTCACGCCGAGCTGGTCGACGATGATGTCCTTGACGCGGTCTTCGATGCTCTTGTCAGACATGGTTGTAATTGAAGTGGTTGGGTGCCGAAGGGGATACGCGATGCGGCGGGTTTTTGGCAACCCCGAAAAAAACCGACCTCAGCCGCCCTGCTCCGGGCTATCCGCCGGGGGCTCCTCCACATCCTCGTAATCGATCAATTCCCCGGAAAACCCCGCCTTGAGCTTCTCCATCAGCTTTTCCGCCGGCTGGCCGTCCTCCTCCCGGAAGCCGCCGTAGGTCAGCCCGTCGATCCGGATCCTGCGCTCGCCGCCCTTGCCGTCCTCGGCCCACGCATAGGCCAGGCCCTTGCTCTGCCAGCGGCGGAGGTCGAGACGCTTCAGGTCCTTCACATCCACCGGCCGGCCACCCGCCGGCTGGAAGGTGCTGCCCTCCAGCACCACTTTCCGGGACAGCGTCCTCAAAAGCACGAAAAGCGCCCCGAGGAACAGGACCAGGCAGATCCAGAACACCACCCACTGCTCGAAGATCTTCTTGGCCGAGTAGGGCTGCTCCGGCGCGTCGTGCTTGAGCCCGGCCTCGTCCCGGTAGCGGTCGAAAATCTGCGCCTGCCAGTTGCTCATCCCCGCCTCCATCACCTCGGGGTCGCCAAGCAGTGCCGGCCAGCGAAGGTCCTCGTCGGTCCCCTCCGGCAGGGTCGTCATGTCCGGTTTGCCGACGAAGACCCGCTGCTTGGCCGCATACTCGCGCCACTCGGAGGGGCTCATCGTCCCCTTCGACTCGCCATACTCCGCGACCGCCCGCTCGACCGCCCGCTTGATGTGGTAGGAATAGTTCTTGTCGCGATAGCCCCAGCGACCGTCCTTGTAGAACAAGGCCGCAAAGATCCCGAACATCAGCAGCATCGCCACCGCACGCAGCAGAAACCAGGAGGTGGGTTTGCAGACGATTCGCTCGCTCATCGGATCACAAGAAGAGAACCCGCATCCCGCCTCTTGGCAAGCTTCAGCCTGCAGGCACGAACTCCTTCCACTGCGCGTCGCCTGCCTGCTTCATCCGCTCGATGTCGCGGCTGGTGAACTTGAGCAGCGCCTCGTTGCCGCAGGGCACGTCCATGATCAGCCCTCCATCGAGGAAATACTGGTAAAGATGCCGGTATTCCTCGGGGGCCTTGAAATTGCGCGCCGTCACCAGCTCGCCGCTCCTGCGGTTCTTCCAGGGATAGACGTAGAGCCGCACCTGGTTCTTGAAGAGCCGGCCGAAGGATTCCAGCAGGCCGCCTTCGAGATGCTGACTCCACTTCGGCTTGAAGAGCTCGTTCAACAGCCCGATCGAGAGGATCACCCCCACCGGTTCCGCCGTGTAACGGCTCAGCACCCCGATGATCCGGTAGAATTCCGGGCAGTCCGAAATGAGGACGTGCTTGCCCAGCGCCTCGAGCGCATCGACCCGGTCGAGGAAGTCGAGGTGGTCGATCTCGCCCCCGCCCCGCAACAGGTTGTGCATCGTGATCTCGCACAGGTCGATGACCTCGTCCAAACCGCCGTGGTCCCCGCCCACGAACAGCTCGCGGGAGCGGTCAAGCATGTCGAGGTGGAGCTTGGTCACCGGATCGAAGCTGCCGCGCAGCAGCAGCAGGTTGCGCCGGTAGAGCACCTCGGCCGGCTGGACCACCTCGCCATCCGGCAGGAACATCGCGGCATCGGTCAGGCCACTCTGGACGAGCTGCAGCGAGCACAGGCGGTTGTCGATGAAGCTGAAGTCCGGGCCGAAGAATTTCAACATGTCAACCTCGACCCGCCGTCCCGGCAGATGCTCGACCAGCGCCGCGGTGAATCCGTCCAGGCTGTCGCGCTGGTGGAACGCCGCATGGATCATGTTCACCCCGAGGATCCCGAGGGCCTCCATCTGTTCGGAGTTCTCGTCGTCGAGCAGGCGGATGTGGATCAGGATGTCGTTCGGCTCGCCACCCGGACGGAGTTGCAGGCGGATTCCCAGCCAGCCGTGGCACTCGCCGTCGTCCTGGTAGCCCCGGGCGCGCACCGTGTTGCAGAAGGCGAAGAAGGTCGAACGATCGCCGCGCTCGGGAGCCAGCCGCTCGGTCAGGAGCCCAAACTCGTGATCGAGCATCGAGCTCAGCCGCTGCCGGGAAACGTAACGCCTGGCGTCGCCGTAGATCGCATCGCTCATCGTCATGTCGTAGGCCGAGATCGTCTTGGCCACCGTGCCGGCCGAGGCGGAGGCCCGGAAAAACCAGTTCGCCACCTCCTGCCCGGCACCGATCTCGGCGAAGGTGCCGTAGATCTCCGGGTCGAGATTCAGGGCGAGGGCTTTCTCGTAAGTCGTGAGCTGTGGCATTGCGTGGGGAAATCGGGCTCGGTGTTCCTGCAGGGCCCCGGGTCGTTCGGGATGCCGTGCTTTTCAACCGATATGCCTTGCAACCAAAGGGCAAAGTGCAAGCTTTGCCGCATGAAATTTGCCGGTGGTTTTCTGGTTGTGGCGACGCTTGTGCTTTCGAGTTGCACCGATCCGGCGCGCCCCCCGGTCCCCGAGGCCTTCGAGATCGAGCAAACCAACCGCTTTGAGTTCGAGAAGCGCCAAGACGACAAGACCTGGCGCTGAGCCGGGTCTGCCGGAAGCCCCGATCGGTTTTTGACCTTTCGCCTCTCGCGATGGAGAGTGGCCGTGCCCGATGGCATTCTCGGAATCATTCGACAAACTCCTCGACCGGCCCACCCCGCTGATGCGGCGGCTTGGACGGCTGATCGAGCCGTGTGAGGACTCCCGGCTGGAAGCGCTCGCCCGCGAATCCGCGACCGCCACCCGCCGCCACTTCGGGCGGACGATGCGGCTCTTCGCCCCGCTCTACCTTTCCAACGAGTGCGTCAACAACTGCTCCTACTGCGGCTTTTCCCGGAACAATCCCATCCTCCGCACGACCCTCTCGGTCGACCAGGTGGTGGCCGAGGCCAAGCACCTCCACGGGCTCGGATTCCGCAACCTCCTGCTGGTCGCCGGCGAGCACCCGAAGTTCGTCTCGGACGGCTATCTCCAGGAGTGCCTTGATGCGCTGCGCCACTTCATCCCGACGCTGGCGATCGAGGTCGGCCCGATGGAGGACGACCAATACGGCGAGATCGTCGCCCATGGAGCCGAAGGACTGGTCGTCTATCAGGAAACCTACCACCGGGAAACCTACGGCCAGCTTCACACCGCCGGCCCGAAGAAGCACTTCGACTGGCGGCTCGACTGCCCCGAGCGCGCCTACCGCGGCGGCTTCCGCCGGATCGGAATCGGTGCCCTCTTTGGCCTGGCCGACTGGCGGCATGAGGCGATCGCCCTCGCCGCCCACCTCGAATACCTGCTCAAGCACTGCTGGAAGGCGCACTTCACGATCGCCTTCCCGCGCATGCGCCCCTACGCCGGCAACTACCAGTACGAGCCGGACCCCGATCTTTTCCTCTCGGACCGCGCGCTGGTCCAGCTCGTCTGCGCGTTCCGGGTGTGCTTCCCCCAGGTGGGCATCGTGCTTTCCACCCGCGAACCCGCCCGCCTGCGGGACTCGCTGGCCCCGCTCGGCGTGACCATGATGTCCGCCGGCGCCCGCACCGAGCCCGGCGGCTACACCGGCGCCGGCCACGACGACCTCCACCTCACCGTCCGCGGACGCCGCGTGGAACTGGACGAGCGCACCGGCTGCGAGCGGGCGACCGAACAGTTCGCCATCAACGACAACCGCGGCCCCGCCGAGGTGGCGGAAATGCTCCACGGCAGGGGCCTGGACCCGGTCTGGAAGGACTGGGACGAAGCCATCCTCACTGCAACGCCATGACGCTCACCCTGAATGGAGAGGCCCGGACCTTCGAGGCGGACTCACTCGCGCTCGAAGACCTGCTCAAGCAACTCGACCTCGCCGGCCGACCGGTGGTCGTCGAGCACAACCGCGAACCGGTCCTGCCCGGAGCCTACGCGGGGGTCACCCTGAACGACGGCGACTCCCTCGAGATCGTCCGCATCGCGGCGGGTGGTTGAAGGAAAGATCGTCGAAGGTCTGAAGTCCCAAGGTCGAAAGTCCTTCTACTCAGACATTTCGAACCATGCCACCCGCGTGGCCGGTTCGGACCTTTGACTGTCAGACCTTCGACCTTCTGACCGATTGATTTTCTAACCCGGCAGCTCCTCCTTGTCGCCGTAGTGCCGGGGCTCGGTGCCCAGCACCCGCACGTCGAGCCACATCTTCACCCGGGCTCCGATCTCGCGGAGCTTGGTCTTCAGGCCACCCTGTCCCTCCACATCGCGCGCATTGAAGCCGACGTAGTCGAGCCCCTTCGCCTTGGCGAGGTAGGCGGCGCGCTCGTTGTGGAACTTCTGGGAAATGAAGGTGACTTTCCGGACTCCGAACACCTCCTTGGCGCGATAGACCGTGTCCAAAGTACGGAACCCGGCGTAGTCCGCCACGATCATCTCCCTCGGCACCCCGGCCTCGACCAGCGCATCGGCCATGTACTCCGGCTCGTTGTAGTTGCGGTTCTCGTTGTCGCCGGAGACGAGGATGCAGCGCAGCTTGCCCGCCTTCCACAGCTCCGCCGCGGCATCGATGCGGTAGCGGAAGTAAAGGTTCTCCCGGTCGCCGATCCAGGGACTGGTCCCGAACACCAGGCCCACGCGATCCCCCGGCACTTCCGCCACCTTCTCGTAGAGCCGCCCCTTGCCCGCCAGCACGGCGGCGAGATTGGCCCACGCCACGGCGATCAGCCCAACGGCCACCACCGCGACCGTCACCCACAACACCTTCCGGAAGCGGCGGGACATCTTCAACCCTGCGGGCCTCCCACCGTCTTCTTCGTCCATGCCATCATGGACTTCATCGCTTCCTCGAAGCGCGTGCCGATCGGCTTCTTCGGCGCCAGCACCCGCAGCCTCTCCGGATGATCATCGCCGAAGCAGACCTCGGTGGTGCGTCCGATCAACTCCCCGTCGACCTCCAGCGGCACCTCGCGGTCCGCCGTCACCTTCAGCGTCCGCGATTGGAAATACGCCACGGTGGACTTGTCGAAATCGACCTTCCCGAGGACGCCGCGCAAGGAGTCCAGCACCAGCTTGTAACCCGCCTCCTTGAAGACGAGCACGTCGAGCTTGGCATCCTGGTTGTCGGCCCGGTGGAACAACTTGATCTGCCCGCCGTAGAGCGAGCCGTTGCCTGCGAGTACCGCCACGCCCTCCTCCCGCTGGCCGTCGTCGCCGATCGCGACCATGCGCGGGGGCTTTTCGCCGAGCACCTTCACCGCCGCCAGCAGGTAGGCCAGCGGACCCAGCACCTTCTTGGTCTCCCAGGTCGTCTCCTCGATCACCTGCGCATCGAAACCCACGCCCGCCATCTGCACGAAGGGCGTGCCGTTGGCCTCGAACAGGTCGACCTCCTTCACGTTGCCCTCGAGGATCACCTCGAAGGCGCGGTCGAGGTTGTCGTAGGGAATGCCCAACTCCCGCGCAAAGACGTTCATCGTCCCCGTCGGCAGCACCCCGAGCGCGGTCTTCGAACCCGCCAGGCCCTGGACCACGGCATTGAGGGTGCCATCGCCCCCGGCCGCGATCACGATCGGCTCGCCATCGGCCGCGAACTTCGCCGCCAGCGCATGCGCCTCCTCGCCGGAGCGGGTGGCGTAGAGGGCCAGCCCCGCCGCGTTGTCCATCAGGAACTCCAGCGCCCGCCGACCGCGCTGGCTGCGGGCCTTCGGGTTGAAAAGCACCGGATATCTCGGTGGCAGAATCATCGTCGTCATTCAACGCTTCCAAGCACCCCGCCGCAAGCACCGAGGACGCCGAGCACCCGCGCCACCGGCAGGCCCATCACGTTGTCAAAGGCACCGTCGATCGACTCGACCAGCATCTCGCCGTGCTCCTGGATGCCGTAGGCGCCCGCCTTGTCCAGCGGGTCCACCTGCTGGAAATAGGCCTCGATCACCTCGTCGCCGAAATCCCGGAACCTCACCCCGGTCTTCTCGTGGAAACGCTCCGCGCTGCCATCGGGAAAGACCACGCAGACGCCCGTACAGACGGTGTGCTCACGGCCGGACAGGCGCCGCAGCATCGTCCTCGCCTCATCGAGGTCGGCCGGCTTGCCGAGCGGCTCGCCGTCGATGTGAACCAACGTATCCGCCCCGATCACCGCCGCATCCGCCAGCGCCACCGCCCGGGCCTTCAATTCGGCATTCCGCTCGCACAGTTCGTCGAGCGCCAGCGAAGCATCATGCAGTTCCTCAGCCGGCGAGGGCATCACCTCGAACTCCAGGCCGGCGTGCGCAAGAAGTGCGCGCCGCCGGGGCGAGCCCGATGCCAGAATGATCTTCACCCCGCTTCCCTAGCCCGCCCCGGCATCCACGGCAAGCCCCGCTAACGCAAATCACTTGCGTTTTCAGAAAAACGAGGCATCGTCGCGGCATGAAACTTTCCATTGCGATTCTCGGGCTGCTGGCCGTGGCCTGCACGGCCGCCGAGTTGAAAGTGGCCACGCTCCATCCGCTGCTGGCCGATCTCGCCCGCGAAGTCGGTGGACCCCGCGTGGAAGTCGTCGAGCTGCTCAACGAGACCGATGACCCCCACCACTTCGAGCCCACGCCCGACAAGCTTCGCGCCGCCGTCGGCATGGACCTTTGCCTGGCTTCGGGAAAGGGCCTCGAGAGCTACCTCCCGGCCCTGCGCAACATCCTCGGCGAGGACACCCGCCTGATCGAGGTCGGCGCCACCATTCCCTCCCTCGAAGGCGGGTGTAACAATCCGGATCACCATCACGAGGGCGAACTCGATCCCCACTGGTGGCACTCCATCGATGCCTTCCGGCGCGCCGCCACCGCCACGGCCGAGGCTTTCGCCGAGGCCGATCCGGACAACGCCGACGCCTACCGCAACCGTGCCATCGCCTACCGCGCCAATCTCGACGCGCTCGAGCGCTGGACCCGCCGCCAGGTGGCCCGCATCCCGGCCGATCGCCGCGTGCTCGCCACCGCCCACGCCGCCTTCGGCTACTTCTGCCACGACTTCGGCTTCACCGCCCTGCCCGTCCAGGGGCTCAACCGCGAGCAGATGCCCGATGCGCAAAGCCTGGCCGAACTCGTCGACAGAATCCGGGAGTCCGGCATCCCCGCCATTTTCCCCGAGGACACCTCCAATCCAAAGATCCTCCAGACCCTCGCCAGCGACATCGGGGTGAAAATCGCCGCTCCCCTCATCGCCGACGGCACCACCGCCGAGAGCTACGAGGCGATGGTCCGCCACAACGTGACGACGATCGTCGCGGCCCTCGGGCCGGAGCGCGCCGGCGAGTGAGTCCGGTTCAGGGATTCGCGCCTCCATGAGGAGGCCGCCAGCCCCCGGGCTGGCGATCCTGTCGCCCTGGGGATAACCCTGGCTTCCCTCCCTTTGAGAAATCGGGCGAAGATTCGTCCGGAAAACAAGTGAGGGGCGATAGATCGATTCGGACAGGCACGGGAGGGGAAAAATCCCGATCTGCCCGAAGACTTCAAACGGACGGTTTGTGAGATGATGGACCGCATGCGGAATTTCGAGAAGTAACGAACGAGAGACTGAAGGGTTTCCTTGGAACCCGCCTGCACCCCGGTGATCCGGCGTCGGGGTCAGGTCCGGTAGCCGGGCGGGAAAATCGACTCGGCTTTCCGCCGCAAACACCCTTCACTGGCGTCGATGAGCGCCAAGCACCCACTTCTTCCGCGACTCGCCAGCGCCTGCCTGGCCCTCCTTGCCTTCGCCCCCGGCGCGGGGGCGCAGAATGAGGAGTCCTACTACTCCGACAATGTCTCGATGCGGACCTTCAATCCGTATCCGAACGACGTCGGCCGCGGCAACCGTCCCTGGCTGGTGCGCAACTTCGGCCCCGTCGGCATCGGCATCAACCTGGTGCGCCCGGGCATGACGATGCAGATCCACAATGTGGAAGAGGGATCGCCCGCCGCCGCCACCGGGAAGCTGAAGAAGGGCCAGATCATCGAGAGCATCAACGGCACCGTCCTCAAGGACATCGACCCGCGCATCATCCTCGGCGACATCATCACCGAAGCGGAAGCCACCGACGGCAAGGTGGTCCTGAAGATCAAGGACGAAGGCAGCGTCACCGTGCCCATCCCGGTGATGGGCCGCTACAGCGAAACGTGGCCGCTCAACTGCCCGAAGTCGGACAAGATCGTGCGCGGCCTGGCGGACCTCCTCGCCAAGGAAGAGAAGCCGCAATGGGGATCGGTGATTTTCCTGCTCTCGACCGGTGAGGAGAAGGACCTCGAGGTCGTCCGTGGCTGGATGAAGGGCATCGAGACCATCGGCGGGATGAACTGGGAGAAGGGCTACAAGGGATGGGGCCTCTGCGAGTACTACCTGCGCACCGGCGACCAGAGCGTGCTGCCGGTGATCAAGAGGATGACCGAGGAGTTGAAGCAGCACATGTACAGCGGCGGCTGGAGTGGACGCGGCGCCCCCGCCGCTTTCACCTACTCGACCGGCACCGGCCAGGTGCATGCCTCGGGCGTTCACTGCATGACCTTCCTGCTGCTGGCCAAGTTGTGCGGCGTCGAGGTCGACGAGTACATGTTCGACGAGGCCTTCCGGCAATTCTACCGCTTCGCCGGCCACGGCAACGTCGCCTACGGCAACACGCTTCCCGAGGGCGGCTTCCGCGACAACGGCAAGACCAGCGGTCTGGCGCTCGGCCTGGGCGCGGCGGCAATGATCTCGGCCGAAGGTGAAGACTCGGTCTTCGCCAAGGCGCGCGACAACTCCGCGATGAAGGCCTTCTATGCCACCAACTGGTTCCACGCCGCCCACACCGGCGGCGGCATGGGCGAGATCTGGCACCACACGGCGATGAACCAGATGCGCGAGAAGCGCCCGGTCCAGTACCGCTCGTATTTCGACACGCGGCGCTGGGTGATGGAGCTTTCGCGCCGCCACGACGGCAGCATCGGCATCGCCGGCATGGACGACCGCTACGACCGCTCCGCCACCGAGGCCAGCGGCAACCGCGCGTGGGGCACCTACTTTGCGCTGACCTACACGCTGCCGCGCAAGCACCTGCAGCTCTTCGGCGCGCCGCGCAGCAAGTGGGCGAAGAGCATGCCCCTGCGACGCCCGTGGGGAAACGCCGCCGACGACGCCTTCCACTCCATCGAGCCGATTCCCGGCGGCCCCCTGACCATGGACGACCTCCTGAACGAGAAGGTCGGGACCGACTGCTCCGTGGGGGTGATCACGAGGCTTGGCGCCGCCGAGGTGAGCGACGAACTGCTGCTCAAGTACATCCACCATCCCGAATACGGCCTGCGTACCATCGCGATGGATCAGGTGGTCCGGCGCGGCAAGGCACACATGATCCTGCCTCTGTTGAAATCGAAGGACCCCCGCCTGCGTCATGCCGGCCTGCTGGCGATCACCGGCATGTTCAAGGGGCGACCGCTGCCAGACGACCAGGTGACACCCGAAATGTTCGCGGAAGTGAGCAAGATGGTGAACGACCCGGACGAGGCATGGTGGGTCGCGTTCTACGCCATCCAGGCGCTCGCGCGGGCCGACAAGGACTTCATCGCCCAACACCGCGACCGGTTGCTGGAGTTCCTGCAGGGCTACAAGAGTCCCTATCTGGAAACCGAGGCGGTCTGCACGCTGGCGAAGATCGCCACCGAGCCTGAGCACTACAAGATCGTGTTGCCCGCCATTCTTGAGAAGACCACGGCCTTCCGCGTCGACTCGGCATCATGGCGAAGCTCCTCCGCGATCGCCAACGCCCTCAAGGGTGCCTCACCCGAGGTGAAGAAGTTCGCCGAACCCCTGGCCGAGGTCGCCTACCAGAGCATCCCGAGCGTGCTCACCGAACCGAACACCGGGGCCATCATGAACCGGGGGGCCAAGACCGTCCGCTCGCGCATCGGCGACATCCTGAGAACCGTTCCGGGCGGCGAGGAATTCGTCCGGCAGATCCCGAAGACCACCCTCGAGTCCTACATCAGCGGCAAGGACTCCGACAAGTATGCCTACAGCGGCGAGTTCACGCCGAACGACAAACTCGTCGGCACCTGGGCCTGGGCCGTCTGGCCGAACCCGAAGAAACCCTCGGAGATCGACACGTGCATCGAGAACTTCGTCAAAAGCCACAAGGGCAACCCGCCCGCCAAGATCGAGAAGCCCAAGGACCTGCTCGTCTTGAAGGACGGCGGCAAGGTCGAGAGGTCAGGGTTCTTCCGCGGCTACTTCTGGTCCGGCAATTGGCTGATCGGCGTCAACGACGACCAGGCTCTCAAGATGGGCGTCCGGACCATCGCCGGTCGCGATTTCCTCATCGTCGAAAAGGGCGGCTTCAACGCCGTGCCGAAAACCGAGGAGGAGGCCACGGCCAAAGTCCCCGACGACTTCCACTGCGGCTACCACGTTTACATGCGCCAGCAGTAGCGGGACCGCCCCACCGGGGCGCGCCCCTCCCCCTCACTCACACCGGATCGAAACCGACCGGCCGTGGGCGTCGAGACCTTCGATCCGCGCGAATTCCTCGACGACTTCGCGGGACCTGGCGACCGCCTTGGCATCCATGGTCACGATGCTGGTGCGGCGCTGGAACTGGTCGGCGCGCAGGCCGGAAAAGGAACGCCCGGCTCCGCCGGTCGGCAGGGTGTGGCTCGGGCCGGCGAGGAAGTCGCCCACCGCCACCGCCGCAAGGTTGCCGACGTAAATCGCGCCCGCCGTGCGGACTTGCTTGAGCCACTTCCTCTCGTCCTCGCAGATCAGCGAAAGGTGCTCGGGGGCGAAGTCGTTGGCGATCGCCACGCCGTCGGCAAAGTCCTTCACCACCACCACGAAGGCACCCTTCTTCAGCACCTCGGCGATGTAGTCGGCGCGTGACAGTTCCTTGAGTTGACGCGCGATGGCTTTCTCAACCTTGGTGACCAGCGCCTTCGAGTCGGTGACGAAGCCGATCACGCTGTCACCGCCGTGCTCGGCCTGGGCCAGCAGGTCGGCGGCGATGAAATCGGGGTTGCCCGACTTGTCGGCGAGGACCAACACCTCGCTGGGTCCGGGCAGCAGGTCGATCGACACCGCCCCGACGAGCTGCCGCTTGGCCTCGACGACGAAGCGGTTCCCGGGGCCGAAAATCCGATCCACCGGACGGATGGTGCTCGTCCCCAGCGCCATGGCGGCCACACCCTGGGCGCCGCCCACCTTGATCACCTCGCTCACGCCCGCCGCCTGGAGGGCGTAGAGCAGCTCGGGATTCACCTTTCCATCCGGACCGCAGGGTGTCGCGGCCAGCACCTCGGGCACCTTGGCGGCCCTAGCGAAGCCGGCGGTCATCAGCGCGGTCGAAACCAAAGGCGCCTTGCCGCCCGGCACATACACGCCGACGCGATCGAAAGGCGTGAAGCGCTCGCCGACGCGGGCGCCCTCGGCGTTCCGGTAGGACCAGTCCTTGCGCAGGCTGCGCTTCGCGAATTCGGTGATGTTGCGGAGGCTCGCCCGCACCGCCCGCTTGGTCGAGGGAACGACCGCCTTCTTCGCCTCGGCGAATTCCTCCTCACTGACGAACAACTCGCGCGGCTTCAGGGTGACCTTGTCGAACTTCGCCGCGTAGTCGATGAGCGCCTTGTTCCCGCGCTTCGAAACGTCGGCAATGATCCCGGCAACCGTGTCGCGAACCTCGTCGCCCGGCAGTGCCCGGCGCCTCAGGGAGCTGACGAATCGATCGTAGCCACGGTCGCGGAAGGTGACGATTTTCATGGGCCGCAACCTGCCGCCGGGAGCGGCATTGGCCAAGTGCGTTTTGTGATAGGGGTAGGGACGGCGCATTGGCTTGCGCCGCCCCTCCCTTCGAACCGGACGTGCGGATCTCCCGCATCCGGCTGTCCAGTCAGCGGTTT
>NZ_JBISBU010000071.1:0-22601 GCF_044385805.1 Haloferula sp. A504 | reverse complement strand
CGCTCAGCGGCGAAAATCGTGCATGCCTTCAAAGCCTGGTTACCGAGAACTTCCAGCTGTTCGAGAATCCGAAAAGTTAATGCCGAGAAGTATAAGATCCGTGCTGCGGAAGCGGCTCTTCGTGTCTTCGAAGGGGAAGTCTTCTTCTCTTCGTTCGAATCCGTAAAGGCGGACCTCATCGATGTTCTTGGCGAATGCGACAATATACTCGTGATCTGGGGACACAGGATTGTCCCGCATGCCGGTCGCCATTCGTCTCCTCCGAACGAAATTTGCAACAAAGTTTTCTTCGCCAAATACCGTGCTGCACAGCTTAAGCAGATTGCTCATCTCTGCGTCATCAATCGAAATAAAGATCACCCCGTCCTCCCCCAGCAAATTCTTCGCTACGTACAACCTCGGATACATCATCCGCAGCCAGTTTGAGTGAAATCTCCCGGAGTCTCTCGCGTTAGTGGTGAGTTTTACGCCCTCGCCGCTGATCTGGCCGGTGTAGCGGAGGTAGGTGTCGAGGGATTCGGCGTAGTTGTCGGGATAGACGAAGTCGTTGCCGGTGTTGTAGGGCGGGTCGATGTAGATCATCTTGACCTTCCCGTAGTAGGACTTCTGCAGCAGCTTGAGCACCTCGAGGTTGTCGCCCTCGATGAAGACGTTCTTCGTCGTTTCCCAATCGACGCTTTCCTCCGGGCAGGGGACGAGGGTGCCGAGGGCGGGGGTCTGGACGGCCTTCAGCGCGTCGCGCTTGCCGGGCCATTCGAGGCCGTATTTCTCCGCGCCCGGCTCGGCGAGGGAGACGTGTTCGCCGAGCACGCCCTTGAGCTTCTCGAAGTCCACCTCGGCGGGGGTCCCTTGCGCATCGGTGGATTCGGTGAAGACCTCGGGGAAGAGTTGGCGGAGCTGCCGCCGCTTGTCGGCGGCGACATCCATGGATCGAAGGTCGAGTTTTTCCGGGGTGTCGGGCATGGGTGTCGGGAGCGTTGGGCAGGCGGATGCGAGATCAGGAAGCCTGGGGGATGAGGTAGGCGCCGGGGATGCCGGTGTCGAGGGTGGCGAGCCGGGCGTTGTGGTCGTTGGCGAGGGCCACCAGATGGGCGTCGGTGCTGCGACTGGCACCAAGGCACCATTCCGGGAGGCCGAGGGTGGAGGAAAGGTCGTCGGCGAGGAAGCGGTGGGAGGTGCCGAGGGTGCGGATGAGACCGTGTAGGACGCGGGTCGCCTCGGATGGACTGAGGCGCCCGCCCGCGCGCTGGAGCGAAACACGGATGAAGCCCAGCTCGGGGATGGCCGAGGTGAGCAGGGTGGTGTCGGCCCGGTGGATCATTTCACCGATCCAGCGGGCGGCGCGGTAGTGGTCGGCATGGTCGGCCCAGCCCCAGGCGACGAGCACATTGACGTCGAGGAGGTAGGTCACGGGAAATCAGCAAGGATTTCCCGGACGGCCTCGGTGGTGAGGTGCGGGAGGGTCGGGGCGGTGGCGAAGATTTCGGCACCGGTGTGTTCACAACGGGTCCGGGGGAGCGGTCCCGTCGCCACGGTGGGGGTGGCGACGACGCGGCTGCGGAGGAATTCCGATACGTTGAGCCCTGCTTCTCCGGCCATCCGACGGATCAGCGAGGCTTCGTCTTCGCTGACTTTGAAGCTGATGGTCTTCATGGGTAAGACGGTATTACCAGCGGTTTGAGGGGGCAAGGGAGAAAGGTGGCCCGTCTGCCCAGGGTGATCAAGCCAGGGGGAAGAGCTGGCTCGATGGAGAGGATAAATAGGATCAAGAGGATGAAATTTGTTATCTGAATCTTCCATGGCCATGGGTTTCACCGACAACAGAGCGAAAAAGACTCTAAAAGATCCCATCCATCCTGACCATCAAGTCCATCATGCATCCGAATCCCCTGCGCTCCGCTCGATTCACTCCCTAGCTTGTTCGCCCTGCCCGCCTGCCGTCTTCCAGGCTTGCGGGCGGGAAATCGGACGGTGCGTTCAGGCCTTCGATCTTCAGACGAAAATCCGGCGTAAAGCAGCGCGATTCGGGGCGGAGGGATTGCCCCGGGATTGGAAGCCGGGCAGGGTCTGGAAATGCGCGAACCGAATGAAGTGTATGAGGAGGCAATGTCGTACCGGATCGAGTATGACCGGGTGGAGTCCGAGATGCCTGAGGGGCTGACGCAGGACATGATCGAGGAATTGCACGATCTGGCGATCTCGAAGCGGAGGGAGGGGGTGCCGAGGTTGAAGCGACTGGCGAAGCGCTTTCCCGGAGTGCCGGTGCTGCAGAACTATCTGGCGGTGGCCTACGAGGTGCGGGGCGAGAAGATGCGGTCGCGGTGGGTGCGGAGCGAGATGCTGAAGCAGCATCCGGACTATTTTTTCGCCAAGGTCGCGGAGGCGAAGCGGCTCCATGAGGAAGACCGGGCGGCCGAAATGCCAACGGTTCTGGGCGAGTCGATGACGCTGCGCGAGGCGCTGGGAACCGAGGAGGATCCGCACATTTCGGAGTGGAAGAATTTCCAACTGATGGCGGCATTCTGGCACCTGGACGCCGGGCGGGTCGAGCATGCGGAGATGATTCTCAAGGCGATGCGGGAGACCGAGGGTGCCGGGGAGCTCGCGAAGATTCTCAACCAGCAGCTGATGATGGCGCGCTGGACGTCGATGCAGGACCGGATGAGGCGCGACGAGGAGCGTCGGGTCGTGGTGGAGGGGCCGCCCGAACCGGAATACCGCGAGCGGACGCCGCGCCCTGCGGTGGACCCGGCGGTGGCGGCGCTTTACGACTGGGCGGATGACCTGCCGCAGGAGGTGGTGGAGGTGATCCGCAGGCTGCCGCGGGAGTTGGCGGTGCGGGATCTAAGGGCGGTTCTGCGCGATGCGATCGACAACGCGGCCCACTATTTCCACATGGATGGCGAATATGAGGAGGCCGAGTACTGGACCGGTTTACACGCGCTGTTTCTGTTAGGGGAGCTTGCCGGGGCCGAAGGTCGGGAGCAATTACTGGAGTGCCTGTCGATGAATGGGGAGGTGGTGCGGTGGATGCTGATCGATGATTTCACCTGGCAGCCGTTGGTGGGTTTTCTCGAGGATGGCGGGTACGCGGACGTGGCGGCTTGGCTGCGGCGGCCGGGAATGTCGGAGGTGAGCCGGATGGGGATGGTGCGGGCGCTCTCGGAGCTGGCGGCGGCGCGACCGGAGAAGCGGGATCAGGCGGTGGAGGTATTGATGGATTTCGCGGGCGTGATGGCGGAAGGCGAGGCGGGGGACGGGGTGCTCGACACGCGGGTGGTGGCGGTGTTGCTGGGTGAGTTGGTGGAGTTGCGGGTGCGGCAGGCCGAGGGGCTGATCCGGCGTTTCGAGGAGCGGGGATGGGTCGAGGAGATGTGGTGCGGATCGGCCGCCGAGATGATCGGGGAGCTGGGCAAGCCCGAATCGAAGCGGCGCAAGCTGGAGAAGCTGCCGGGCTGGTATCGGAGAGAGGAGCTGGAACCCCCGGCCGGCGGTGACATGGACCTCGGGATGCTCGATCCGTGGCCGCAACCGGAGCCGTCGCCGCCGAGCTTGTACAGGCCGGAGGCGTCGCCTCAGGGTTCGGGCTTCGTGCCGCGGGTCGTGGAGCAGCCGGAGCCGGGGCGCAACGATCCGTGCCCGTGCGGCAGCGGCAGAAAATACAAGAAGTGCTGCATGAGGTAGCGGAGCCTTTGCAGCAATGCGGCTGGGGAGGTTGATGTTCGAAAATCAGATCGACGGGAGGTGGATCCAGCCTTCCTGGAAGGCAATCCTGTGATCGGATACGTCGGGGTGAATCGTCCGCCCGGTGGCGGCGAGATGGGCGGTGATGGAGGCGACGAGGGCGTCGTGGCAGTTGGCTTCGAGTTCGTGGACGCGGGGATGGGGGCCGGACCAGTCGATGCGGCAGGCGGCCGTGTCCTTCGGCTGCGATGCCAGGTCGATGCCGAGGGTGATCATCGGGGACTCGGGCTGCGCGTGCCAGACAGGAGTGTCTGACCTCCCTTTACAGGCGTTCGATGATGGCGTCGGCCATGTCCTTGGTGCCGACCTTGGTTTCGCCATCGGCTCCGGTCGCGATGTCGCCGGTCCGGAAGCCGGCGTCGATGGTCCGGGCGACGGCCGCCTCGATGAGGTCCGCCGCTTGTCCTTCGCCCAGCGAGTAGCGGAGTAGCATGGCGGCCGAAAGGATCTGGGCGATGGGGTTGGCGATGCCCTGGCCGGCGATGTCGGGCGCGGAACCGCCGCTCGGCTCGTACATGCCGAAGTAGAGGTCGGTGCCCTCCTTTTTCGCGCCGAGCGAGGCCGAAGGAAGCATGCCGAGCGAGCCGGAGATCATCGCCATTTCATCGGAAAGGATGTCGCCGAAGAGGTTCTCCGTGACCATCACGTCGAAGCTGCCCGGGCGGCGGACCAGCTGCATCGCGGCATTGTCGACGTAGAGGTGGTCCATGCGGACCTCCGGGTAGGAAGCGGCCACCTCGGTGGCGGTTTCGCGCCACAGCACCGAGGAGGCGAGGACGTTGGCCTTGTCAACCGAAGTCAGCCGCTTGCCACGCTGCATGGCGGCGGTGAAGGCGACATGGAGGATGCGTTCGATCTCGCTCTTCTTGTAGATCATGGTGTCGAAGGCGACCGGCTCGCCGTCGCGTTCCTCGCGGCCTTTCGGGCTGCCGAAATAGACGCCGCCGGTCAGCTCCCGCACGCAGAGGACGTCGAAGCCGTTCGGGATGAGCTCGTTCTTCACCGGCGAGGCGTGGGTCAGCGAGGGGAGGCAGACACCCGGACGAAGGTTGGCGAAGAGGCCGAAGTGTTTGCGCAGCGGCAGCAGGGCGCCGCGTTCCGGCTGGATGTCCGGCGGCAGCGACTCCCACTTGGGCCCTCCCACCGAGCCGAAGAGGATGGCGTCGCTCGCCTCGCAGGCGTTCACCGTCGCCTCGGGCAGCGGGTGGCCGCCGTCGTCGATCGCGGCACCGCCGACGAGGGCTTCGGTGCGCTCGGTGGCGAAGCCGGATCGGGCCTCGACGGCGTCGAGGACGCGGAGCGACTCGCTCATGACTTCCGGGCCGATGCCGTCGCCGGCAAGGACTGCGATGCGGTGGGTTCGGGACATGCGCGGAGGCTACGGCCCCGAAGTTCCCGGTTCCAAGTTCCAAGTTCCCGGGGACCGGGTCGGTGGGCGCGGTGGAAAGTCGTGGTGGATTTCCAGTTGGAATCGCGTGGAAGCCGGGCAGGCTGGCGCGGATGGAACTTCTTCCGCAAATCGGATGGCTGGTGCTCGGCCTGGCGCTGCTGTCCTTTGGTGCCGACTGGTTGGTGCGTGGTGCCTCGGATCTGGCGCTCCGGGCGCGGATTTCCCCGCTGGTCGTGGGTCTGACGGTGGTGGCCTTCGGGACCAGCGCGCCGGAGCTGATCGTGAGCCTGAAGGCCAACCTCGATCCGGAGACCCAGGCCGACATCGCCGTGGGAAACGTGGTCGGGTCGAACATCTGCAACATCGCCCTGCTGCTGGGTCTGGCCGCCCTGATCCGGCCCTTTCAAGTGAACAGCCAGATCGTCAAGCGGGAACTGCCGATCCTGCTCCTCGTCACGGCGGTGTTCGTGGTGATGATCTACGACCGCACGCTCTCCCGTTTGGAGGGGGTTCTGTTGTTCGCGGGAATCCTGATCTACGTGACGCACAGTATTCGCCTGGCGCGATCGGTTCCGGACGATCCGGCGGCGATCGAGGTGCCCGAGGAGGCGCTGGAACACTCGAAGGAGACCGGTGCCCGGGCGATCCTGTCGAGTGTCGGGTGGGTGCTGCTGGGACTGGCCGGCCTGATCTACGGCGCGGACCGCCTGGTCGAGAGTGGTGTCACGCTGGCGCGGATCGTGGGGGTGCCGGAATTGGTGATCGGCCTGACCATGGTCGCGATCGGGACCTCCCTGCCGGAGCTGGCGACAACCATCGCCGCCACGCGGAAAGGTCAGACGGACCTGATCGCCGGCAACCTGATCGGTTCCAACCTTTTCAACATCCTCGTGGTGATGGGCGTGGCGTCGGCAGTGAAGGCGATCGACGTCGCAAGCCTGAAGACGACGGACGTCGCCGTGATGTGCGGCTTCACGCTGCTGCTGATTCCCTTCCTCGCCCGGGGTGCCCGGCTCAACCGGATCGAGGGAGCCATCCTGCTCGGGGGCTACCTGGTTTATTGCCTCTGGCTGGTGAAGCCGGAGTGGCTGGGACTCGGCTGATCTTCCGCGGCTTCCGCCCGGTTCAGCGCGTTGAGCTGCAGGTTCCGCTGCCGTTCGCCTGCCAGGACTGCGAGGCCGGGGCGTAGTTGTCGAAAAATTCCGAGATGTGGGTTCCGGTGACCGACGTGCTGTCTGCAGTGTTCCATCCACACCGCAGGCGGGGCACGTAAGGCACCTGCTGGGGCCAGAAGTTGCTCTGGATTCCAAGGCTGGTCGGGAGGATGAGCGTGCAGGCGTGGGCGGAGCTGGCGAGGTCGAACAAGGTGAAGGTTCCGGGGATGGACGTCCCATCGGATTTGAGGATGACCTCGAGGCTGCCTGCGGTGCCGTCGGCGTTGAAGGTGAAGATCTGGGTCGAGGTGCTGAACTCGGCGGTCAGGGTGCGATTGCGAAAGTGTGACGGGCCGACCGCCCCCGGGTGCCTTGCGACGGCCAGGTTGTAGAAGGCTCGGTTGGCCGAGGCGTCGTCGAGATTCACGCCGGGAAGGACCGGCGAGGCGAGCGCGGTGCCGATGCCGACGTGGCGGCTGGTTACCCGGCTCCATGTTGCGAGGTCGGTCGAGCGGAAGGCGGAGACCACGCTTCCAACATTCTCGAGCGGCGAGAGGAGAAAGTCGGTGGCGACGTTTCTTTCAACCTGCAGGGTTCCGGACGCCTTCACGACTTCGGGCAGGTTCTGCGCGGTTTCGTCAAACGCCTGTGCCGCCGGGTCGGTGCGCTCGATGGTGACGGCGGTGATGGAGCTGCCGTTGTCGCCGGCGGCGATGATGGCATCGATGACCGCGCGGCTGGCGGAATCGGGAACGAGTCCGATGATGGTGTGGACGTCGTCGTAGGCCGGGATTGAGATGTTGCCGGTGAGGAAGACCTGACCGGCATTGGTGTTGGGTCCGGAGTTGGCCATCGACAGGGTGTAGCCGGTGTGCCGGGTCGTCGGAGAAAACTCATCCTTGAGCGTGTAACCGGTGTTCCCGGTGTTCGAACCGGTGCCGGATCCGGTTTGTGCGAACTTCGCAAAGCTGTTGTTGGCGGTGCGGAAGAAGGTTTCGCCGACGTAGAGCGGGTCCGTGGTGACGGCTCCCGTGAGGAAGTCGATCCTCGCCCGCTGCCCCTGGGAGAGCAGGATGAAGTTGGAGACGTTCTGCGGGGCGGTGTCGTATTGCAGTTCGACGGTGACGCGCCCCAGCGTCGTGTCGATGTGAGCAAGGAGGGCCGCTTGCGCACTTGCAATCGCCACGGTGAAGGCGACCCAGCGGAGAAGGTTTTTCACGCGGGGAGGGAAAGACGTTTCCGGCGGCCATGGCAAGCCGGGAGCAAGGGGTTGGGGTGCGCGGCGGCGGGCCGCCGCCGCCACGGACCCTCCTTCGCCAAGGCTACGGCGGGCAGGCTGCCCCGGGCCGGGGCAGCCACGCTGGTCAGGCCGGCTCCAGGTCGCCGCCGTCGCCCACCGTCGAGGAATCCGGAGGCGGTGGATTGATCTGCTTTTCCCAGATGTAGCGGCGGAAGAGCACCTTGATGGAAGCGGTCAGCGGCACGGCGAGAAGGGCACCGACGAAGCCGCCGAGGATGAGCGACCAGAAGATCATCGAGAAGATGACCGTCATCGGATGCAGCCCGACCGAGTCGCCGACGATCTTCGGGGCGGTGACGATGGAGTTGATCTGCTGGGCGATGAAGAAGATCGCGCAGACGGCGGCGATGTTGGCCCACGGGTCGGAGCCGACGATGGAGGCGTGGCTCGGGTCCGAGTAGTGGAACCAGGCGATCAGGCAGGCCGGGATGAGGGTGATGATGTTGCCGACAAAGGGAATGATGCCGACGATGGCCATCATGATGCCGATCAGCGCGCCGAGCGGCAGGCCGAAGGCGGTGAGCGCGATGCCGATGAGCAACCCGTCGATGAAGGCGACCAGGACCTGCCCGCGGAAGAACGAGATCAGGTAGCCGTTGATCTCGGTCAGCGTGCCGATGACCTCGTCCTTGAACTTCGAGGCCTTGAGTGGGACGTAGTTGTGCCAGTGCTCGCGGATGGACGCGGCGTCCTTGAGGAAGAAGTAGAGGTAGATCGGCACCATCAGGAAGCCGAGCACCAGGCCGAGCATGCCGAGGATCTTGCCGGTGCCACCCTTGGCCCATTCGAGCAGGTCGTCGCTCACGCCCTTCAACTGCTGCCACAGCGTGGTGTCGGCGAACTTGATGTCGAGGGCCGGCTTCGGGTCCTCGTCGCTGGCGGCCCAGGCGTCGAGTTTCGCGGCGATGTCCTCCCGTTTCTCCGCCCGCGAGGCGACCACGGCGTCGGCGGGGATGGGAGGGGCAAGCAGGCTGTCGATGGCCGGCTTCATCCAGGGGTGCTCGTTGCGGGTCGACGCGAGGGCCCGCACGATTTTCTGGTCGAATGTCCGATCGACGGGTTCGCCCGATTCGGCCTTCAGGCTGCGCTGCTGCCGGATGTCGTTGATCTGGTTTCCGACCATCGGGATGGTGATCGCCGCCAGAATGCCGACGACCACGAGGAAGGCCCCGAAGGTGGCGATCACCGCCTTGAGCCGGGAAAGTCCGCGCGTCTGGAACCAGCGCACGACCGGATCGAGGAGGTAGGCGATGATGCCGGCGACGGCGAGGGGCACCACCACCGGTTGGAGGAAGCCGAGGACCTGGCCGAGCAGCCAGATGAAGGCGACGACCAGCACGCCGATCACGCCGATGGCGAGGGCGGTCGCGGCACGCCACAGGGTGCGGGTCTGGAAAGGGGTGGGATGTCGCTGCATGGAAGTTCCAAGTGGGAAGTTCCAAGTTCCAAGTGGATTGGAGCCGGAACGCCGGGGGTTCTAGCAGGCTTGGTGCCGGAGGGGGATGGGAAAATGCGGAAGCTCTTGGAATCGAGTCCCGTTTGGATTGCAGGTCAGAGCGTGTCGATCCCGTTATGGATGACATAGCTCAGCCAGCCGAGAATCATGCCCCCTGCCCCGATGGAAACCGCCACGAGGGTGATCAGGAGGCGCAGCGGCAGGAGGCGGACTCGCCCGAGTGAGGCGAAGATCAGGATTGCGAATCCGATCAGGGAAGCCCCTTGGAATGCCGACGTGACCGAATTGGGAATGCCGCCCGACATGGGCAGGGCGGGATCACGAAGGCTCCAATCCGCCAACATCCAAAGCCCATGCAGTGCCGGAAATCCTGCCCATGCCACAACGCCGGACCACATGCGCCATGCATCCTTGGTGTTGGAGGGATTCGCCATACCGGAGGATGTTCCTTGTTCGGCGAGGTGATGGCCGGAGGGTAGAAACGAAGATCCGTTCAGCCCCTGGCGATCTGGTCGAGGATGCCGTTGACGAAGCGGCCGGAATCGGTGGTGCCGAACTCCTTGGCGAGATCCACGGCCTCGTTGATGGCGACCGGGTTGGGGACGTCCGGATTGTGGAGGATCTCCCAGGCGCCGAGGCGGAGGATGGCCCGGTCGATGGGATCGATGCGCTCGGGTGCGAAGTTCTCGATGACGGCGTTGAGTTGCTCGTCGAGCTGCGGCTTCAATCCGAGGACGGCATCGGCCATCCGGTCCGCCTCGGTTCGCAGCTTCTCGATCGACGCCTTGGAGCTGAGGATCTTCTTGAAGTCGGACTGCTCCGGAAAGTCCTCCGGGTGCTCGAGTTGCAGAAGTCGTTCGGAAATCCGAGCCAGGCGGTTCAGGGTGCCGGCGATGGGTTCGAGCCGGGGTCTGAGAGCGGGGTGGTCTTCCAGGATCCGCAGGAATCCGGTCCTCGCCGCCACGAGGTCCCGCTCGATGGAGAAAAGGCGTTCGATGCCGTCGGTGAAGCGCTCGGTGACGAGGTCGTCGTCGTCGTCGCGGCGGATGTTCGAGAGCGCGTGGAGCCGTGAGGACCATTCGTGCTCCAAGCTTGCGATGCGCTCCAGCAGGGTTGCGCCGGACTCGAGCGAGGGTTCTCCGGCGAGGGCCTCCAGGGCGGCGGGCAGGCGCTTCAGAAATTCATCGTGCCGCTCCTCGCGGCTCTTCGCGAGGTGGCGCATGCTTTTCCATATCGCGAGGGCGAGGGTCTTGCGGTCGGACTCGGTGACGAATCGCCAGAACGATTCGCGCAGGGCGGTCGGGTCCCCGCCGCCTTCGAGGTCGGCGCAGTAGAGGAACTGCACGACGGCCTCACGGATCTGCCGGCGGCTCGGCATGGTCAGCGGCGGTCCGGATTGGCCGGCAGGGTCCGGTTCAGTTCCTGGAAGACGTCGATCATCGCGGCGGCGGCGCGCGCCGCCTCGCGTCCGCGATTGAGCTTCGAGCCGATGCATCGCGCGTACGCCTGCTTCTCGTCGTCGACCAGCAGGACCTCGTGGATCACGGGAACCCGGTATTTGACGGCCAACTGCTGGAGGCTGTCGGTGACCGAGCGGGAGATCAGGTCGGCGTGGGCGGTGGAGCCGCGGATGACGCAGCCGAAGGCGATCAGGCAGCTTGGAGGATCGCGGTGAAGGACGGTGGAGGCGGCCACGGGAATCTCGAAGGCCCCCGGTACCCGGACCAGGTCGATGCGGGTCGAAGGCATCAGCTCGCCGATTTCCTCGACGGCGTTGTCGACCAGCGCATCGGAAAATTGTTCGTTGTACTTCGCAGCGACGATGCTGATTCTCGCTCGCGGGCCGATCGAGCGGGGTTTGGGCTGAAGCGCCGGAGACATGGTCCTGCTATGGCTTCAGAGGGTGAAATTGTCAACCGGAGTGGCGCTTTCCAAGCGCCATGACGGGGCGTGGCGGCTTTCAGCCGCGGAGCGGAGCAGGTTCTTGGCTCACGGTCGGGAAAAAACCGGACCTCCACCAGTTTTGCGACCTTTCCGATAGGTCAGGTGATGGTAAGCCGCTGAGACACAGAGATCGCAGAGTCTTCGGGGAAGTTGAGTTCATTCGTTGACCCGTCCATCCCCGCGTTCGGACTCTGCGACCTCCGTCTCCTCTGCGTTCTCTGCGTCCCGGCCATGCCCGCGCTGTTCTTCGGTGGCTCAGCAAATCTGACGGAGAGCTAAAAAAACTGTCCCGTTGTGCCTTGTTGCTGGGTCAAGGGAGGCGGTCGCTTGGTTCAACGAAGCCGGGGTTCCGGGAGCGATCTGGAGATCGCCGCGCCCCGGTATCCCCCTTCGCCAAGGCTACGGCGCGACAGGTGGCGCTTGGGAAAGCGCCACTCCCTCAGAGCCGGTGACCCATCCGGTCGCGCTTGGTGCACAGGTAGCGCTCGTTGTGCGGATTGGAGGGTGAGGAAATCGGCAGCTGCTCGACGATTTCGAGGCCGTAGCCGTCGAGCCCCACGACCTTCTTGGGATTGTTGGTCAGCAGCCGGATCTTGCCGACGCCGAGATCCTGGAGCATTTGGGCACCCATGCCGTAATCCCGCAGGTCGGCCGGGAATCCGAGCCTTTCGTTGGCCTCGATGGTGTCGAGGCCCTGCTCCTGAAGCTTGTAGGCGTGGATTTTCGCCGCGAGACCGATCCCGCGGCCTTCCTGGCGAAGGTAGAGAAGCACGCCGCCCTCCTTGGAAATCCGTTCGAGGGCGGCGTCGAGCTGCTCCCCGCAATCGCAGCGCCGCGAGCGGAAGGCGTCGCCGGTGAGGCATTCGCTGTGCACCCGGACCAGGGTGGGTTCGTCCTGCCTGATCTCGCCGCGGGACAAGGCAAGGTGATGGGAGCCGTCGATCTCGATGCGGTAGAGGTGGCAGTCGAACTCACCGTGATCGGTCGGCAGCTGGATGGTCTCCTCGCGGACGACGAGCTTCTCCGAATGGCGCCGGTACTCGATGAGCTGGGCGATGGTGCAGGCCTTCAGGTTGTGCCTCTTCTGGAAATCCCCGAGTTCTCCGACCCGCGACATCGAGCCGTCGTCGTTCATGATCTCGCAGATCACGGCGGCGGGGGGAAGCTCGGCGAGCCGGGCGAGGTCGATCGCCGCCTCGGTGTGGCCGGCGCGGCGCAGGGTGCCGCCGCGCATCGACTGGAGCGGGAAGACGTGGCCGGGCTGCACGAAGTCGTCGGGGCCGCACTTTTCATCCGCCAGCTGCCGGATGCACAAGGCACGGTCGGCGGCCGAGATGCCGGTGGTGATGCCCTTGGCGGCATCGACCGAGATGGTGAAGGCGGTCTTGTGACCTTCGCGGTTGCGTCGCGTCATTTGGGGCAGTTCGAGCTGCTCGGCCCTTTCGACGGTGATCGGCGCGCAGATCAGGCCACGGCCGTGGACGGCCATGAAGGAAACCATTTCCTGGGTGCAGAGCGAAGCCGCGCCGATCAGGTCGGCTTCGTTCTCCCGCTCCGGATCGTCGGCGACAATGACCATGCGCCCGGCGGCGATTTCGGCGATGATTTCTTCGATCGGATGAAACTCTAGGGCGGTGGCCATGGGCAGGTGAAGCGTTGGCATGTGAATGCGCGAGGTCAAGCGGCTGGGTATCCTTCCTTGCAGACCCGTGAGGCACGGGTTTAGGTAGATCGTTATGTCAGATCACGTTTACAAGAAAATCGAATTGGTGGGGTCTTCGACCGAAAGCATCGAGAAGGCGGTGGACAACGCCGTGGAGAAGGCCTCGAAGACGGTGCGCAACATGCGCTGGCTCGAAGTTGGCGAGATTCGCGGTCACATCGACGACGGCAAGGTCGCCCACTGGCAGGTGGGGGTGAAGATCGGCTTCACGCTGGACGAGTAGGCCGGTCCGCCACGCCACCGGCTGACAGACCTTCCCGCCGGCTTGCGTTTGAGCAGGCATGAAACGGTGGATGGCAATCTGGCTCGGGCTTACGCTCGCGGCTGCGGGCGTCACCAAGGTTGCGGTGATCGGTGACTCGATCTCGACCGGGGCGGGTGCCGAGGAGCCCCGCCAGAACGGCTATCCCGTGCGGATGGGCGTCCTGCTGGGAGATTCGTTTCAAGTCGAGGCCTTTGCGCTCGGTGGGCACACGCTGGTGCGGAAGAGCCGGGGGTCGCTGATGCGGAAGCCGATCTACCAGAAGGCGCTCGAGTTCGCCCCCGATGTGGCGGTCATCATGCTGGGGACCAACGACAGCAACTCGGGCGGCGGCAACCATTGGCAGTACGAAGCGGATCTCGAGACCGACCTGATGGCGATGATCTCGGACCTTCGGCAAGCCAATCCCGACGTGCTGGTTCACATCGCGGGTCCGCCGCCGATGTATCCGGAAAAGTCGGGGTTGAAACCCGACCGGATCGCCAATCTCAAGGAAAGGCACGCTCGTCTTGCGGAAATCCGGAGGCGCTTCGGGGTGGTGGCCGCAAGGGAGCCCAAGGTGCTGATCCATGATCTCGCCAGGGCCTTCGGCGCGGAGGACACGACCGACGGGGTGCATCCGACGACCGAGGGACATGCGAAGCTTGCGACCCATCTGGCGGAGATCCTCACGATCAGATTCAACGAAGCCTGCGATGTCGGAAAGGCCCTCGAGGATGCCGGAGTGAAGGCGAAGGCTTCCGATTTCGAGGGCTATGTCCGCCACGACTTCACCGTGCCCGGGGTTTCCTGCGGCGGGATCATCGTGGCGCCGAAGCAAGCGGCCGCCGGTCGTCCATGGATCTGGCGGGCACGCTTCTTCGGGCACCAACCCGGGCTCGACCTTGAGCTGCTGGACCGGGGCTGGCATGTCGCCTACTGCGACGTTTCGAACCTGTATGGCTCCGAGCAGGCGATGCTCCGGTGGGACGCGATGCACGGGTTCATGACCCGATCCCTGGGCTGTTCACCGAAGCCCGTGCTGGAGGGCATGTCGCGTGGCGGGCTTCCCATTTTCAACTGGGCGGCCCGGCACCCGGAGCGGGTTTCGGCGATCTACGGGGACAACCCGGTGTGCGACTTCCGCACCTGGCCCGGGGGCACGGGTGGAAGGCGTTCCCAGGGCGACTGGACTCGCTTGCTGAAGGTCTATGGTCTCGATGAGACCGCCGCGGCGAAGCATGAGCAGGTCGTCGATCGACTGGAGCCGGTCGCCAAAGCGAGGATCCCGGTCGCGCTGGTGTTGGGAATGAAGGACGATGTGGTGCCACCGGAGCGGAACGGGGAGGCCGTTGCGGCCCGCTACGAGTCGCTGGGCGGAGAGGTGCGGGTGTGGAAGAAGCCGGACGCCGCACATCATCCTCACGGACTTCATCCACCGGAGGAGCTGCGTCGGTTCCTGATCGAGGCATGGAAGAACGCAGAGTGAGGCGGCGACGGTCCTTCCTTCCGCCGGGTTCCGGTCTGGCGTAGGCTTCGCCCGTGGAAATCGAGGCGATTGGAAGGGTCCGGACCTGCTTTGGCGAGAAGTTCGCGGTGCCGCGTCAGCCGGGGCTCTGTCCCTCGGCGTGGGGACGGCTCGAGTTTCACGATGCCTACCGCAGTCCCGAAGCGGTGCGTGGCCTGGAAGGGTTCTCGCACGTGTGGCTGGTGTTCGGGTTTCATCTCACGGCGGACCGCGCGTGGTCACCGACCGTGCGGCCTCCGCGGCTCGGGGGGAACGAGCGGGTGGGCGTGTTTGCCAGTCGTTCGACTTTCCGGCCCAACGGCCTTGGGCTTTCGCTGGTGAAGCTCGAGGGCATCGATGCCGAGGGTCCGGTACTGCACCTCGGGGGCGTGGACCTTGTGGATGGGACGCCGATCTACGACGTGAAGCCCTACCTTCCCTATGCCGAGTCGCTGCCGGACGCCGTGGGTGGATTTGCGCCCGAAGCCCCCGATCGGATGCCGGTCGAGACCGGGGATCATCTGGCGGATTGGTGCGAGCGCGATCAACGGGTGGTGGTCGAGGCGCTTTCACTCGATCCCCGGCCGGCAGCGGGACGGGAAGAGCCGGACCGGGAATTCGGTGCCATGCTCTGTGGCCGGAACGTCCGCTTTCGCTTCGAGGATGGCGTGTGCCGGATCACCGGCGTTTCTTGAGCATTGAAAACTTAAGTTTTCCGTAGTATGTCCCCAGTCGTGAAGATTTCGATGGTTTGGACGGTCTTGCCGGGGGTGCTTTGCCTGCTGGCGGGGTGCAAGAAGGATCCGGGAGCGGGGGATCGCGAGTCGGTCGTGCAGGCGGGTTACCAACTCGACCAACCGGCCTTCTTCCGCGCGGCGGAGAGCGATGACCTGAAGGTTCTCGATGAGATGATCGATGCCGGCATGGAAGTCGTCGTCCGCGATGCCACCGGGCGAACCGCGCTGCACGCCGCGGCGGGTGCCGGCGCGATGAAGGCGATCGATTTCCTGCTCGACCGCGGGGTCGGGATCGACGTTCGGGACGAGAAGGGCCGGACGCCGCTGATGGAGGCGGTGGTTCGTTCCACGCCCGAGACCGTGCGCTACCTCCTGCGTCAGGGCTCGGATCCCCGTGCGCGGGACAATGAAAGCTACAAGCCGCTGATGCTGGCGGTCACCGAAGGACGTTCGGAAATGGTCGAGGAACTCGCCCCCTATGTCCGCGAGGATCTCGACGATTCGCTTTTCGCCGCCTCGATCCTGGACCAGGCCGATGTGATCGATGAGTTGACGAATTTCGGGGCCAGCATCTACGCGCGGCTGGCCGACGGCCGGACGCCGCTGATGGTGGCGGCGCAACGCGGCCGCAAGGACGCCGTGAACATCCTGCTGGCGATCGGTGCGAACCGGTTCGCCATGGATGGCGAAGGCCGGATGGCGGCGGACTTTGCCCGGGAGGAGGGCTTCACCGAGCTTGCCGAACGCCTGGCCGGGGAGCCCCGCGAAGGTGACTTCGAGCTGTCGGAACCCGCCGAACTCGGGGGTGAGATGATGGCCCGGATCGCGGAGGAGACAGGCGAGGTCGCCATCCTGGAAATTCCGCTGGAGGGCGATGCGGGTGACAGCGTTGATCCCGAGGTTGCCGTGGTTGAGCCAGGTGGTTCCGGAAATTCAGGCACCGCGGGTGAGACTGGCGAGGGGGATCCGGTGGTGGCGGTCGGCGGAGAAGACGGGACGGCCCCGGCGGATCCGCTGTCGGAAGGAAGCGACGTCATCGCCGGTGACCCGCCCGTGAAACCCCGGGCCGGCGAGATCCGGGTCGCCGCACTCGAAGGTGCCGTGGTTACGGGTGGCCCATCGGCGGGCACGACTTCCTCCGTGCTCCCCGACGAAGAGTCCCAGGCGCCGATCGTGATGCGTTCCTACCGCGAAAGGGAACTCCCCCTGCGGGTCGAGTCCACCCGTGAGGGGGCCGCCCGGTTCAAGGTGGCCGGGAGCGAGAGCGTGGAGGTGCCTGAAGGGGAGACGATCCCCGGTTCGAGCCTCAAGGTGATTCGCATCGAGCGCCGGATGGCGAGCGGCAAGGATCATGCCGGCGAGCCCGCGGAAATTTCGGTGGTCACCGTCGAGGACACCGCGAGCGGCGTGGACCGCGAGTTGATCGTCGGGCTGCCGGCGCTCGCCCACGATCCGGTGGCGCTGGTCGAGGATGCGGCCGGGGGAACCTACTACGTGGCTCGTACGGGACAGCGTTTCCGCTCCGCCGACGGGCGCGACTTCATTGTCGGGGATGTGCGGCCGAACCAGGTCGTGATCGAGGACATGGCGACCGGTGAGACGACCACCCTGCGTCTCCGCGGCCCCCGCGGCTGAACCCCCAGAAACCATGGAACCATCGACCACGCTTCGTCCCGGCGACTCCGTCCGGCAATTCTCCGTGCTCCTCCAGAACCGTGCCGGGGCGCTGGCGGCGCTGGCCAAGCTGCTCCGCAACAACGCCATCGAGGTGGTGGGCATCAGTGTCCAGGACTCGCGGGATGCGACCGTGGCGCGGCTCGTGGTGACCGATCCCGACTCCGCCGAGCAGATCTTCATCGAGAAGGGGATCCCGCACACGCAGTCATCGCTGGTGGTGGTGGCGTTGCGCGAGTCCGGCCCCGGCCTGTTGCAGGTCCTCGACACCCTGATGGTGGCCGAGACCAACATCGATTTCGCCTACGCGCTCATGCCTTCGGCCGAAGGCGAGGCCCGTTTGGCGATGCACGTCGAGGATCACGACTTCGCCGCCTCGGTGCTCAACCGGGCCGGCTTCAAGATCCTTTCGCAGGACGACCTGAGCCGGTGATCGGAGTGCGGACTGAAGTCCGCGCTCCATTCCTCACTCCGTCCGCGAGAGCTTGGTCAGGCCGCGCTGGAGGAGCTGGGTGTCGACGTTGGTGGCGAGGACATCGTCGAGGTAAACGGCGAAGTCCTGGTTGTCGAAGCGGATGGAGTGAAGTCCGTCGGCCGGCGTTGCGCCGAAGGCCTCGACGAGGCTCTTGATGTCGCGGACCGGCTTTCCGTTGACCTCGGTGACGATGAGGTTGCGCAGCGGCTCGTAGCCGACCGTGGCCGGAGTGGCGATGACTCCCGAGAGGAACACGACGCGATCAAAGCGCTCTTCGTAGGCTTCGGGGTTCTCATACACGTCGAGCAGGTCGAGCGGTGCCCTCGATTCCCACTCCTTGCCGAAGGTCTCCAGCATCGGGCGGGTCAGTTCCTGGAAGAGCAGGCCGCCCTTGATCAGGAAGTTCGGGGCCTTGCCGTAGGTGTAGTCCGGGACCAGGCGCTCGGCGGCCTGGAGCCGCTCCAGCGTCGCCGTGAGTTCGACCACCTCGCCGTCGCGGATGACGCCGAGCGTGACCTCGTCGCCGGCACCCTTGGATCCGCGGACCAGGTGGCTCCAGAAGACCCGTCCAAGCTCGGGATCCTCGTAGTATCCCTGCCGGTCGATGTCCATGCCGTCGACCGTCAGAATCACGTCGCCCTTCTCAAGGCCGGCCTCGTCGGCGGCGCTGCCCTTGCGAACGGTCGAAACGTAGATGCCGCCGTTGTCTTCCGGAAGCTTGAGCCACGAGCGGAAATTCGTGTCGTCCGTCGAGGTGGTCGCCACCCCGAGAGAGGGGAAGCCCTCGTAGCTGCCGTCGGCGGCATCATCGAGGAAGCGCTGAACGATGGGCGTCGCGGTGACGTCGCTGATCTGGTCGTCGGAGTTGTAGTTGGTAAGCATCCCGGCGAGCTTGCCCTCGCTCAGCACGGGCAGGGAAAAGCTGCTGGCGGACTTCTGCATCGAGGCCTTCACCTCGTAGGCGAGGAAGAACTGACCGGGCAGGAAATTGGAGATCACGTCGAGGCTCTGGATCGGGCCGCTGGTGACCAGCGGGATGCCGTTGCTTTCGACCTGGACGATGTCGAGGACGTCGCCGGGCTTGGGAGCTTCGGCGATTTCGAGCGGGACGAGGGCCTCGAAGAAATCGTCGTCCGCGTCCTCGAGGGTGAGCAGGGCGAGGTTGGCCTCGTAGTCCACCGCCTCGACCCGGGCCGGGGCGAGCTTCAGGCCATCCGCGGTTTCAAGCTCGAGGTAGGTGGCGTCGGTGACCATCTCGGCGGTCGTCAACACATGGGTGTCGCTGACGACCGCACCGAGGGATCGACGCTTCCGGGGAGCGTTCTTCTCCCACGGCTGGCGTTGGTTCCAGTCCTGCCGGGTCGAGCTGACGCGCACGGTCGAGAGCGTCGGGTCGAAGGCCGGAGCGGCCGGCTCTTCGGCGATCTCGGGCAAGGGTGCCGGCTCGATTTCCGTGATCGGATCCGGAGAGTCGCAGGCGCTGAAGGTGACCGCCGCGAGAAGGAGGAAGGGTGAGGTTCTCATTCTTCGAGATTGGAAAGTTGGTCGATGGCGTAGGTGCGCTGAATCCGCTCGTTGGCCGCCGCAACTTCGGCGCCGGGAATCACGATGGGGCGGGGCGTGCCGAGCAGTTCGATCACGAAGAACGGCGGAGGCTCGGCGGGGTGGAGCAGCTCGTGGGCGCGCTTGATGGAGGTGACCTTCTCGCCGTTGATGGTGTCGACCACCTTGCCGGTGAAGCCGCTGAGCTGGCTGTTGATCGGATCGCTCTCGATGCGGGTCAGCACGACGATGTCCTCCAATTCCGTGAAGATGCCTTCCGAAAGGTAGTCCTCATACAGTCGCCGGACGTTGATGTCGTCGAACTTGGCGGTGGCGAACAGGTTGGTGTCCAGCGGTTGGAAGACCAGTCCGGCGAAGACGATGTAGCGGGGCTGCTTCTCGTACTGGATGGCGTACATCCGGTTCTGGGGCAGGGTCTTGAGGGCGACGTCGCGGTCGTGCCAGGTGTCGCCGGAGCGGAAGCGCAGCTGGACGGTGTCGCCGGCGAACTTGCGCTCGACGATCTCGTTGAGGTCGACCTTCGCACCGTCGATCAGGATCTGGCCGGCGCTGTCGATCGGGTTGCCGTCGATCGCGGTGAGGATGTCGCCGGCCTTGAGGATGCCGTCGCACGAGCCGCTGGGGACGACGTTGGTGACGAGCACGCCGATGTCGTCGTCGGGCAGCTTCAGCGCCTGTCGCATTGCCTGGTTGAAGAGCGGGAAGGTCGAGATCGCGAGGTCGACGTAGTGGTCGTAGTGCCCGTCCTCGATGTCGGTGAGGAAGCGCCGGACGACCGGGGTCGGGATGATGTAGCCGGTGTTGTCGGCGTCGCGGCGGCCCTGGAAGGCGACGCCGATCACCTTGCCGTCCTGCAGGACGGGTCCCCCGGAGTTGCCGGGGTTGATCGCGGCATCGATCTGGATGACCAGGTGCTGGTCGGCGCGGGAGTGCGAGTAGCTTGAGAAATCGACGCGGGAAACCACGCCGCGGGTGACCGAGAGCCGCTGGCCGCCGATCGGGTAGCCGATGACCCGGACCTGGCTTTCAAGCTCCGGCACGCCGCCGATGTCGAAGACGGGGAATTCCTCGAAGTCGGAGAAGTCCTCCACCGAGAGCAGGGCGAGATCGCAGTCGTGCGCGATGTGCTCGACGCGTGCCGGGTATTTTTTCGGGCTACCGTGGACGGTGATCAGGAGGCGCCGGGTGTTGGAGACGACGTGGGCGTTGGTGAGGATCTTGTTGTCGCCGATGATGAAGCCGGTGCCGATGCCGCCGCCGAAGCGTCCGCTGTTCCACGGGGTGGCGTAGTCGGGCACCTGGACGGCGGACTCGATGCGGACGACCGAGCGATAGACTTCCGATGGGGCCGCGGCGGGTTTGTCGGGAATCGCCTGCTGGGCGGCCAGCGGGAGGGTGAGCAGGAAAAGGAGCAGGGAGCGCATGGTGCGGGAGTTCACGGGAGTAGCGAGGCGTGGGCTTGGATTTGTGGAAGATCGATGAGGCGGGGGTGCCGATTTCATCATCGGCGCTCCTAGACGTTGAAGCGGAACTCGATCACGTCGCCGTCCTTGACGACGTATTCCTTGCCCTCGATGCGGAGCTTGCCGGCGTCGCGGGCGGCGGCCTTGGAGCCGGCGGCGACGAGGTCGTCGTAGTGGACCACCTCCGCGGCGATGAAGCCGCGCTCGAAGTCGGTGTGGATCACCCCGGCGGCGGCGGGAGCCTTGTCACCGGCGGTGATCGTCCAGGCGCGGGTCTCCTGCTCGCCGGTGGTCAGGTAGGTGCGCAGGCCGAGGAGGTGATAGACGGCCTTGATCAGGGTCGAGACGCCGGAGTCGGCGACGCCCATGTCGGCGAGGAACTCGGCGGCTTCGGCGGGGTCCAGGTCGATGAGTTCCTCCTCGATGTTGGCGGAGATGACGACCGCTTCGGCACCGTGGGCTTCAGCCGCGTAGGCGGAGACCTTGGCGACCAGCGGGTGGCTTTCGGGGTTCTTCTGCGCCTCGGCGAGCTCGCCTTCGTTGACGTTGCAGGCGTAGATGGTGCGCTTGGACGAGAGCAGGAAGAACTCGCGCAGAAGCCTGGCTTCCTTGTCGTCGAGTGGAAGGGTGATGGCGGGTTTGCCCTCGTTCAGGTGGGGCATGAGCTTGTCGATCAGTTCGACCTCGGCCTTGGCCTCCTTGTCGCCGCCCTTGGCCTTCTTGGCACGGGAATCCCGGCGTTTGTCGAGCGCGGCGATGTCGGCGAGGATCAGCTCGGAATTGATGATCTCGATGTCGCGCACCGGATCGACCGAGCCGAGTTCGTGGATGATGTCGTCGTTCTCGAAGCAGCGGACGACCTGGACGATGGCGTCGGTCTCGCGGATGTTGGCGAGGAACTTGTTGCCGAGGCCGGCGCCTTCGGAGGCCCCTTCGACCAGGCCGGCGATGTCGACGAACTCGATGGCCGTGGGGATCAGCTTCTTCGACTTGGAGAGCTTGGAGAGGGGTTCGAGTCGTTCATCGGGCACGGTGACGACGCCCACGTTGGGGTCGATGGTGCAGAACGGGTAATTGGCTGCCTCCGCGTTTCGGGTGCGGGTGACGGCGTTGAAGAGGGTGGACTTGCCGACATTGGGCATTCCGACGATTCCGGCCTTGAGCATGGCGGCGCAGGCTGGGGCGGGGCTTCGCTGGTGCCAAGTGCGAAGTGATGGGCGGCGATGGCGTGGGGGAGGGAAGGACCGCGCGACGCTGTCGCGCATGGGTTAGTGGGTGGGGATCGCCAATTCAGAGAAGGCGGTTCCACGGTCGGTCGTTCCAGGGAGGGTTTCGGCGCAATCGGCGAGGCGAGGCGCGACAGCGTCGCGCGGTCCGGAAACGAAAAAGCCCGCCGGTGAGGCGGGCTTTTGGGAGAAACATGGAAGATGCGTCGATCAGCGCCGACGGCGGAGCAGGCCGAGCAGGCCAAGGCCGCCAAGGAGAGCGATGGAAGGCTCGGGAACGACGGTGAAATTGACAGTCGGATTGCTGCTGAATCCGAAGATGTTTCCGGCCGTATCAACGCCGTTTGTGTAGGACTCCGTGTAGAGCTCAAGAGTATAGTCACCTGGAGCCAAGCCATCCAGCATGCTTGTCGTTCCGCTCAGCACAGTCCACGTGTAATTTCCACTAGAGCTGTTGGAGTTGTCGGTGAACTGAGCAAAGGCTCCGGGCGATCCACCCTGCTCATAAACGGCCCAGAAAAGGTTTCCGTGGGTCACATCTGAAGACTCGTTCTCGTAGGTCTTGTATTCAAACCCTTTGACCGTGAGTACATCAGAAGTCGAGTAAGTGGTTCCGAGGCTTCCCAAGGTTGGGTTGAAACCGTCCGAGGTAAGGTTGTGACCCTGTTGGGCACCAGGTCCGGGAGTCACCCCAGTCACGACTTGGTTGTAAACGTTCCCGCCTCCGTTCAGAGAAGTCACGAAATATAAGCCATCAAAGAAGCCGGTGGCTGCGGAGGCGGGGAGAGCAAAGGCAAATGAAGCTGCGAGGACAAACAGACGATTCATAGGTTTCAGTGGGTTACGGCTGATAATGTCAAAATCCGCGGGGCGGTTTACAAGAAATTTTCCGCCAAATTACTTCGGCCTCAGGGCGTTTGTGTCGCAGGAGTTGCGGGGCCTCTGTTGCAAGGGATGTTTCCTTTTTGCTAGACATTGCCCTCAAAACCGGCAGGTTATCCGGG
>NZ_JBISBU010000070.1:0-23744 GCF_044385805.1 Haloferula sp. A504 | reverse complement strand
ATGGGCCGCGTGGCGCGGCGATTGGTTCTAGACATCCCCGCCAGCCTGCCGCCTTACCCCCCAGCGCGGTAGGGGGCCGATTTTAGGACGCTTACGACGCAACCGCCCGGCGGCAACCTCCATCGCGAGCCTGACGCCGGCTTCGGTCAGCACGTCGTCCATGTAGTCGAGCCTGCTGATCAGCGTGACCGAGGGTTTGGTGCCCGTCTTCACTGTGGCGCTCCCCGGCGCCTTCCGGTGCCTGGTGGCCCACTGAGCGGCACCACGGACCCGGCCACCGATTGCCTTGGCAGCCTTGATCCAGACCCCCTTGGCGAAGCCGACCCGCCGCTGGATCCTGGCGATGTAGGTGTCGAGTGCCTTCCGGCTCGTGACGATCTGGGCGGGCTCGCGCCGGGTGACGTTCGCGTAGGGACCGGTTCGGCTCTCCTGGTGGTGCTTCGGGTCGAGCCGGCCGACCGGGAGGTGCTTCCACTTCGAGGGGGATTCGGCGAGTGCCTTCCGCGCTCGTGCGAATCGCCGGTTCTGGATGTGGGCCCAGAACCGGTCGGCGTGGGTCGAGTCCGCAGCCTGGGCGCTCTCGTATGCCTGGTCGGGCGTGGCGAAGACCTTGAGGATGTCGCCGGCCACCGCCTTCTCGCCCCGCTTCTTCGCCTTCTGCGAGAACCCGAACGACCGGGTGTTCCGGGCCAGCTCGACGGCGAGCCCACGGGCCTCCTGCTTCACGAGCGATTCCAGCGTGCGGCCGACCTTCTCCGGGTAGCGGTTCAGCAGACGCGCCACGTCGCTGCCGCCCTTGAGTTTGGTGGTGAACTGGATCGGATCACTCATGGGGCGAGGCGAGGTCGAGGGTGATGAACGGCGAGGACGGACGGCGGCGGATCGTGGTGATGCGGTAGGTGCTGCCGTCCACGGTGACGATCTGGCCGTGCGCGGGAGTCGTGGTCAGGTCGATCTTGAGGACGCGAATCGACATGTCCGCTTCCGGCACCAGGCCGCCGAGGTCGATCTGGGCGCCGAGCTGCGGTTCGGACACCAGCGCGGCCACCTTCGCGCCGTTGATCTCCACCTCCACCCCGCACTCGGCGAGCATGGCTCGGAAGTCGGCGATGCGTTCGGATTGCAGGCTCATGACGGAAAAGGGCCGCCGCGGATTTCAGTGTCCACGACGGCCCTGCCAACCAATGCCAGATGGATCAGGCGCTGACGATGCGGCGGATACCGTCGGCGCGGGCCACCTTGAAGCCGTAGAGGCACTCGACGGTGATGTAGACCTTGTTGGCGCGGGTGTCGGTGTGGCGCAGGTAGCCGAAGGTGAGTCCGGTCTGCGGGTCGGTCACCGCTCCCGCCTCGTCGTATTTCGCGACCGGGGTCAGGTAGCGCATGGCCACCGCGAGGCCGCTCGGGTGGGCCGCCATGCCGACCAGGTTCTCGCCGTTGTCGGGCAGGACCGTGGTCTCATACATGTCGAACCCGGCGATCCGGTTGATGCGGGCCTCGATGACCCCCGGCTGGGCGAGCGGCAGGATGAACGACTTCGCCACCACGTCGTCGGCGAGCAGGTTCGAGAAGTAGGCGTCGTCCAGGATGAGCGAGCGCATCTCGGGCGGCATCTTCACGTCGGCGCAACCCTCGCGGATCTCGATCACCTTGGCGTAGTCGCAGGCGGTGGCGGCGAAGGCCGGGACCACCGGAGCGCCGTAGTTCGCGGCGGTGATCTCGGTGAAGATGTCCTGGAGGACGTCGTAGGCGAGCTGGCGGATCGCGGAACCGACGAGATTCTCCAGCAGCGGCAGCGCGGTCTCGATGTTCTCGCGGGCGGTCATGTGGACCGTCTTGTATTTGTGGCGGTCGAGGACGACGGGGACCACGGTCACGGTGGAATCCGCGTTCGCGGTGTAGTCGCCCGCGAAGTCGCTCGACGCGGAGGGCGCGCCGATCAGGGGCACGCGCACGGTGTCGAGGCGGTCGGCCGGGGCCGGCGAGAAGTTGGACGAGAACGCCCGCAGCGGGAGCAGGCTGTGCATCCACGGGGCAAGGGCGCTTTGGGCGACCTTGATGTCCTTGACGTTGGTGAGGGTGTTGGCCATCGGGAGATTCAGTTAGGTGTGAGAGCTGGTGGCGGTTACTGGGCGGCGAGGAGTTCGGCGCGTTGCTCGTCGTTGAGCTTGCGCCAGAAGGCGGTCTGCTTGACCGGGTCGGTGATCGCGGCGAGCTGGTCGGCAAGAGGCTTGCCCTGGCTGTCGCCCTTCGGGGTGGCGGAAGCCGGCTTCGGCGCGGCGGTGCCGTAGTATTCGGCGGCGCGTTCCTCGGCGGTCTTGGCGTCGGCCTTGAGCTGGTCGACTTCCGCCCGGGCAGCCTTGAGGTCGGTTTCGAGTCCGGTGATCAGGCCGGCGGCATGTTCCGCCTGCTCCTTGAGCTCCTTGTTGGCGGCGGTGAGGGTCTCGTTCTCCTTGAGGGCTTCGTCGAGGAGTCCCTTGGCATCGGTGAGCTGCGATTCGAGGTCGCGCTTCTCGGCGATGGCGGCATCGAGTTGTTCGTCGAGCGTCTGCATTTGCCGGTGTCTCCCGTGTCAACCCAAGTGGCGGAACCGGATGCGCCGCTCGACCTCGGCGCGGGTGTCGGCCAGCCCGGAAACGAGCCCGTGGCCGAACGCGGACCTCGCGGCGAAGTGCTGTCCTTCCATCGCGCCATCCGCCACCTGGCGGCGGGAACGCACGGCATCCTTGAATTGCGCCCACGTTTCCTCGACGCCCTGCTGGAGCCACGCCCGCTGGTCGTCGGTCAGGCTCGTCCCCGGCACTCCAGCCCCCTTGAATTTGCCCGCAGCGAACACCTCGATCTTCACGCCGGCCTTGGCGAATGCCTCGGAGCGGTCGACCACGGGGAGCAGGACCCCGATGGACCCGACCCGTGCGCTCGGGGCGGCGTAGAGGACATCGGCCTGGGAACCGACCCAGTAGGCCGCCGAGCACATCATGCCCGCGCTGAAGGCATACACCGGCTTGCGGGCGACGGCATTGCGCACGGCGGCGGCGAGCTCCGGGGTGCCGTTGATCGACCCGCCCGGAGAGTCGATGTCCAGGAGGATCGCGCCCACCGACCGGTCCCCGGCGGCGAGGTCGACAGCCTCTCGGACCATCTCGGTGTCCGTCGCCCCGAAGAACCGGGCGATGGGATCCGGGCGGCGCAGCATCACGCCATGGAGCGGGATGACCGCGAGCCCGTCGTCGACCTCGGCTCCGTCCTGCTCTTTGGCTGTGGAACCTGCCGCTGATGCGAGGGAGGCCGCCACGAGGTCGGTGAGCGAGGCGTGCGCCTCGGGCGTGATGAGCCAGGGGTGATGGTGGAGCAGTTCGGGCAGCGACGCGTTCACGCCGGGGGCTGCGGTGTCAATGAAGTCAGCCCACCGGACGGACGGTAGAGCAGCTCCAGGGGCACCTCGTATTTCTCGGCCAGCGCGAGGAGCGCCTTCGCGTTCTGGGCGCGGATCTCCATTTCCTCGGAGAAGTCCATGCCGAGTTCCGCGAAATGCTCGGCCAGCGTCTTGAGACCCATCTCCACGTCGGCGCGGTTCTGCTGCGCCTCGCGTCCGGCATCGACCGTGATCCGGCGGGGCGTGGTGAACGTGACCCGCGTCCAGTCCTCGACGGGCGGCAGCTTCCCGGTGCGGATCGCGTGGCCGATGACGAACAGCCAGGTCGGACGGATCATCCGCTCGATCAACACCGTCTGCCGCCGCGAGAACCGGCGGTCGGCCTTCGCCACCACGAGCCGCACCCCCGCGCCGCCGACCTTGGACGAGTCCGCCGCGAACTCGAACGGGATCATGCCCAGCGCGGAATCCCTCCGCAGGTGTTCGAGGAAGCCGGTGAACGTGGGCGATGGCCGGTTGCTCTGGAAGCTCTCCAGGTCCTCCTCCGGGTTGAGCCGGACCATCTTGCCGCCGATGATCCGCTGGAGCGTGACCGGGTCACTCGGCTCGGTGGCGGCGGTGGCCCCTGGGATCTGGAAGTCGCCGGTGTCGTCGGTGTCAGTCCGGTTCGTCTTGAGCACCCGGGACACGTCCGCGTTGTCCTTCACCGCGTGCTTCTCCAGGGCGAGCAATTCCATCTCGTCGAGGAGGTGGTTGATCGAATGCTGGAGGGTCGGAGCGCCCCGGACCTGGCTCGGGGAGTCCGGCTCGAAGACATGAAGGACGAAAGCTGCCTCCAGGTCGTCGAATCCGCCCTCGTCGTCGAGCAGGCGGTAGGCGACCGGTCGGCCCACGGGATCGAGCTTCACGCCGTCGATCGTCTCGTCCTCGCCGTCGTCGCCGATCCGGTGCGCCTCGATGAGCTGGAGCTTCGGCAGGTCCCGGTCGTCGAGCACGCGGTGGACAAAGACCTCGCCGTCGGTGTCGAGCGCCCGGCAGGCGAGGTGCTGGCACTCGGAGAAGCTGAACCGGCCCGTGATGTCCGCGCTGCGGGCCCACCGCTGGAAATGTTCCTCTGCCGCCCGGTTCCACTCCGGGTCGGGCGAAAGCGCCTGGGGGCGGATCCCGTCCCCCACCGCGTAGAGGGCCATGTTGCCGACCAGCTCGCGGAAGAACCCGGAGTTCTTCACCAGGTAGCGGGAGCGGCGGACCAGCTCGCTGCGCACGGACGCGGTGAGGTCGAATTTGGCATCCTGCGGCGCGGCTCCCGGGATGCTGCCCCGGCGCGACGAGGCATTCGCGGCCTCGTACGGGCCGGTGCCGAAAAGGAGGCGAACCGCGATGCGTTGCAGGATGTTCATTTCGCGAGGTGACCGGAGATGAAGGAAACCGACGCCTGGCCGGGCGGGCTGCCGTAGGTGTCCGGGTCGAGGACACGGAGCGCGTGAGCGCATTCGGCGAGCACCTCGTCGACGGGCATGGTGAACTGCTTCCCGGCAGACGTGCCCGAGTCGCTCCAGTTCATGAGCGTCTTGCCCTCAAGGAGGAACTCCTTCGCCCTCGCCTGGATCGCGAGGACCTCGGCAACGGTGAATCCGGTCACAAACAGTCCGCGGGCCATCTGCCAGCGTGCCGTGTCAAGCGACGGCGCGACCGTCCTTCACCCGCTCCCGTGCCTCCGCGAGGGTGATCCCAATGGCGAGCTGCAGGTGCGCCTTGTCCACGAACCGCTTCCAGCTTCCGCCCCATTCGAGGCCGAGGTCTTCACCGATTCGCCCGCAGCGTTCCATGAGCGGGCTGTCCCAAAGCGCCTGGCCGTTCTCGTCGAAGACGACGAAATCCCACGCGACGCCGAAGTTGTGCCACGAGTAGCCGGGGCGGGCGTTGGTCACCTTTCTGCCGGACTCAGTGCGTCCCTTGGCGTAGAGCGTGGCCTGTTCCTCGTAGGTCCGGGTGCCGCAGATGATCTTCACGTTGATCCCGGCTTCCCGGCACTTCCGCAGCCATTCGCGGGCCTTCCGCTGGGCGTTCGGGACGAGGGTGGCGAGGTTCTTCTCGGAGCGCGGGTCGAACTCGGCGGTGTCCGGCTTCGGGGTCGGTTCGGGGGTGCCGATGCCGAGGCGGTTCGCGATGGCACCCGCCGTGATCGGTCCGGGGATGCCGTCCGCGGTCACGCCGACGAAGGCCTGGATCTTTCTCCAGAGCGTCTTGCTCATGGCCGGGTGGGCGCGTCAACCGCCGCTCACTTGTCGGAGAGAGGCTCGATTACGACCTCGATGCGGCCGTCCGGGTGAACGCGGATCTCGCCCTGCTCGGCGACGATGGTTCCGCTGACCGGCGGGACGCTGGTGCAGGACGCGAGGACGGCGGCAACGCCGAGGAGAAGGATGGATCGCTTCATGATGCCTCGGCCGGGGTGTCAACGAGGTTCAGATCCCAAGGGGGAGCTGCGACGGCCCTTCAATTCGGCTTCCCTTGCGGATGTTGTCGGCTGCCCAGCGCGGGCACAGGTTGAGGTAGTTGAAGCAGATTGCCTGCTGGCGGGCATCGGTGAGATCGAACTGGGAGCAGGGCACGACGTGATCGATGTGCCACTCGCCGTAGTTGGCCCACGACATCTCCGCCGTGAACTGCCCTTCGAGGTGCAACCGAAGCTCGGCGACGGTCGCTCCCGTCAAGTCCAGGGCCGATTTGTCCCGTTTGCAGCGGCCCGTCCTGACCAAATCACTCAGCCGAGCTCGGAGGTGGCATTTGATCGCAAACTCCGGGTCGGACTTGCGCCGATTGCGGGCCCATTCCCGTTGCTGCTTTCGGAGCCTTGCCTTTGAGTCCTCACACCTGATCCGCTTTCGGTACGCTTTGAGGGATGCCTCCCTCACTCGCTTCCGGCCCTCTTCGGTTTCAGTGAGGCGGCGGTAGTATTCCCTGCCGGCCCGTTGGCGTCTGGAATCGAAGTCTGTCCCGTCGTTCCGCCGCCTTCGCGAGTAGGCTTTGGAGTATGCCGCTTGTTTCTCCCGCCACTCCGGGTCATCTTGGCGCTTCCTCCTGCGCCATTCTCGCAGCCGTCTGTTCTTCTTCTTCTCACGTTGCTCCGGGGTCACTCCCCGGGTCGCCTGTCAAAGTCGGGTTTGGAACGGACTCCCGGCCGACGATCTTGAGCATGGTCGCTGCTGCAGCCTGCATGCTCTCACAGTCGAAGTAGTGTTGGGGGCGACTGCCGATCTGTTTCCAAATCCACTGGCCCTTCTCCTTGATCCGATGTTCACCCTCCATCTGGGCGAGGTATTCGTCGTCGATGTCGTCGGGCACCTCCCATGTCGGTCCCACCGCCGGGTCCTGGTTGCGCCGCAGCCGGGCGAGCGTGTCCTTGATGTTCAGGTTGCTCCAGTAGTGGACGTGGCAGTGCTGGCGGTGGGAGAGCACCACCTTTCGCCGGGGCGAGTAGAACCGCTGGATGCGCTTCCCGTCCCGGCTCTTGTGCGGATAGACCGGGCGGCGGTCGCCGATGAGCGCGACCCACCCGCGCTTGGCGCACTCACGATAGACGTCGTAGGTCGCGTAGCCGGCATCGAGGAACACGAGGCTCGGATGGATCTCGAAGCGTTCCTGGAGAACGTCGATGTCGGTGAAGGTGAGGATCCGCTCGTTCCAGACCAGGCGGCTCGACCCGTCCGCCGACCACGACCGGACGACCGCGAACAGGTGGTCCATCTGGCAGTCGACCGTGAGAACACGCAGCGGGATCAGCCCCTTCCGCTCGGGCAGCGGTGCGGCGAGCACGGTGCCGGTCCGCGGGTCGATGGCGCCCTCTTCCTCCCAGCTCTCGCCCCGCTTGTAGCCGGATTTGACGATCTCCAGCTTGTAGTCCTCGACGTACTCGCGCCACGGCAGCCCGAGCCGCTTCTGGTAGAACTGCTGAAGCAGGGTCACGTCACCCTTCCGCGCCGCCGCCTTCGCCCGGAGGTAGAGTTCGGCCAGCGCCCCCCAGCTCATCGCGCACAAGGCATTCCAGTGGAATCCGACGTTCTCGGCCGACGCCTTCGGGTTCTTCCTGATGAACTTCCCGGAGGCGTTGAGTTCCCGCCGGGTGCGCTCGGAGTCGGTGAAGTAGTGGTTGCACGATTCGCAGCGCATTGATGTCGTGCGCCTCACCTCGTCGAAATCCCAGTCGCCGAAATCGTCCTTCGCCGACTTGCTCCATTCGACGTTCTCCCACTTGAACGGCTGCCGGTGGTGGCACTTCGGGCAGGCGAACGTCCATTCCCGCTGGTCAGTGGTGAGGAACTTCCGGTGGGTGTCATCGTCCTCCTCGCCGCCCTGGCTCATGAAGATGCACTTGCCCAGCCACCCGAAGGCGGTGACACGCGCCTCCGCTTCCGCCATGTGTCCTTCGGGCCAGCGCCAGGTTTCATCGCCGACCAGCCAGCGGATCGAGCGGCGCTGGAGGTTCGTCTTGTTGTGCGCCCCGAGAATCCAGAGCACCATGCCGTTGGTGAAGTGGATCGCGTTGTTCTTCCGCTTGTGCCGGTGGATGCCGGTGGGCATCAGGCGGGCGACCGGCTGGCATTGATCGAAGAGCTTCTGCAGGCGGGCCTCCGAGTAGTCGCGGGCGTCCTCGTCGGTCTGGTCGAGCCACAGCGCCGGTCCCGGCAGGTTCGAGATGATGTAGCAGAGCGTCAGCTCGGGCGCGGTGGTCTTCGACGACTGGACCGAAGCGATGATCGAGACGAGCCGAATGCGCGGATCGACGATGGCTTCCATCACTTCGCGGATCCAGGGAGAGTTCTCCGAGCGGAAGCGTCCCGGGTTCGGGGAATACGGGATGCCGTCGACGTGCTCCTCGCACCATTCCCACGGCGGCCTTCGGTCGGGCGGCTGCCACGCCTCGCGCCAGATGTCGTGCAGCGCTTTCATGACTCGTGGAGACAGCGCAGCACCTCATCAATCGCCTTCCGGCACTCGCGCTGAATGCCGGTGGCGTCGAGACCGGAGAGCACAGGGGGCAACTCGTTCTCGAATTTTGCCCGCAGTACTGAGGTCGCCTGGGCAACGAGCCCGATCCACTCCTCGCGGACCTTCGTGAGCGGCACGTATTCGCCCTTCTTGACGGCGATCCGCAGCTCCCGTTCCTCGACCTCGGCCAGCAGCTTTCGGGCTTTCAGCGCCTCCTCGCTGCCAGCGGGCGTCCTGCCGACCTTCAGACCGCGAATCCGCACGAACTCGCGCCAGTCGGCGACCGGCCACATGCCGTTGGACAGCGCCTTGGGGGAACCGTCCATCTTCTGCCAGTTGCCCAGCGTGCGGCGCGTGACGCCGAGGATCGCAGCCAGTTCGACCAGGTTCTTCGCGTAGGCCAGGGTCTCCGCGCTCCCGGCCGCCCGGGACTCGATCCGGGCACGCTCGGCAACGGTGAGGGGCTTCCCGGCGGCGACCTTCTTGACGATGTTCTGGAAGTCGGCGTCGAGGATCTTCTCAGCCACCTCCTGGGACAATTCCTTCGGCTCCACGCCGACCGAGGGGTGTCAATTGGAATCGGGTACGACCGATTGCCACTGGTGAGTCTTCATCAGCTTCACCGCGGATGAAAGCCCCTCTGAAAGGCTAACCTTGCTAACGAAAGAAAAGTTTGGCCCTTCCAGCGCGGATCTTCCAACCGACAATGGCCTTCTTGTCGACATCAGAATAGATCATTCCCGCTCCAATGACATACTCTCTCATGCCATCAACTTTTCGCTGAAGATCTGCCTTGCTTCCAATGTCAAACTGCTCAATCGCCGGATCATATGGGCCGGAGAGTCTCCTCTCTTTCCAGTCTGGGTGATAAAGTCCGGTCCTTCTGCATGAGACACAGACATCCTCAAAAACAAGCTTTCCTCCCTGAATGCACATCATCCTCAGATCACCCAAACCCGGATGACCTTCCGTAATCACCAGTTTGACAATCGGAATCACGAGGTCGCCCTCAACAAGTTCAGGAGGTCCAAACGTGGCGTCATCTAGAACCATGTCGTGAAATGATGGTTCCACGTGTTCTGTCTGATTTTCCTGTTTTTTCGGTTCTGTCATTGTGCCTCCCAGCGATGACGGAAGCTCGAGCTCTGAGCCCTCTGCGGATATCGCGTTTGCAATGGCTGGCGGTCTAGCGTATTGCCGCCGCGAACGCTTTCAGTTCCTCGACGTGCTCAGGCTTCAGAGACTTCAAGGGCACTGTGTATTCCTTGCGATCTTCTTCTTTGATGAGACGGACCTTGTCTCCTTCCACCGAGACTACACGGCAGCTGATCACCGATCCGGTAGTATTCGTCAATCGGAAGAACGGGTTGTCTGGAGAGCATTTCCAGGCCCCCTTCTCATATTGCAAGACTGTTTTGCCAGTGACGGGGTCCAATAGATCAGAGAAGTTAGGGACGGGATAGAAGTCTACGCCGAAGATACCTCGGCTGCCAAGCGTAAGGTCATGTACTAAATTTCCTTTGGTATCGACCCAGCCCCAGTCGCCGTCTGTCTTTGTGGCAACGTAGGCATAACCACTTGGCGAGAAGGGACAGGCAGCTCCCCAAGCAAATGGGATCGCAACGTTCCCGTCCTTGTCCACGAAGCCGTATTTGCCGTCCTTTTTGGCTGGAGCCAGACCATGCTGGAAGTAGGCGGAGCCCAGCGTGGAAGAGAACTCCCAGCCATCGGGTTTCTCGAAGACAATTGGCTTCCCGGTTCTGTCGATAAACCCAGCCTTCGCTCCCTTTTTTCCAACTAACGCGGCTCCCTCACAAAAACGTCCCGCAAAATCCCATTCGCAGGGGATTACGATTTCCCCCGTAGTATTCATGTAGCCTTGCTTGCGGGTCTTGAGATCTTGGATTCGGGTCAGTCCTTCATTGAAGCCGAAGTAAAAAGAGGTAGGCACGCCGAACCCTTCTGGCACACGCAGTTTCACTTCGCCATCTGTGGCGAAAAAGCCTTTGTAATGAACGTAGTCGCCAAACGCAATCATTCCCTCGTTGGAGGGCTTGAGAGCCTTCCATTCAACGGGAATGACTAGTTGGCCTTCCTTGTCGATGGCACCCCACAGCTTGTCCTTTTTTACAATAGCAATGTCTTCGGAAAAACTCCCGATCGAATCCCACGTTGGAGGAATAATTACGGTTCCACTCAAGTCGATTACCCCCCACTTCCCGTCACGCATCACGGCGGCCCGGTCGTCGCTGAATTTCTCGACCCTGTCCCACTGTGCCTCAATCACAATGTTTCCCCTAAGGTCTATGAAGCCCGCCTTGCCCTCATCAGAGTAGGAGAAGAGGCCCTGCCCGATAGGAGGTTGTCTCGCCTCGACGGTTGGGAAGACCATAGCGGCGAGGCAAGAAAGTGCTGCGAACTGGAGCCATTTACTACGACGGAAGGTTGGTATCTTCTTCATGACAGATGCCTTAGGGCTACAGGGATTGTGGATGGGAGGTCAATTTGGAAGTGGCCAAATCGCCCCTTCGTTGGGCGTGGAAGGTTCGCGCAGAAAGGTCAATTCTGCCAAGTGCCGGCAGCGGGAAGTTTACGCCTTGACCGCCACCCACCCGGCGAAGTTCAAGTGCCGCCAGAAGCAATCGACCGAGCGGAATCCCTCCTCGTGGAGCAGGTCCTCGTTCCAACGGGCGGTGACCGGGACGAGAACGCCTTCCAGGGACAGCCGCTTGCGGTCGATCTCGGCCTCCGAGTAGCCGTTCTGCTTCTTGATCGCCAGGAACAGGTCGACGAAGGCGTCGTCGAGTTCGGAAGTCGCGCCGAGGACCTTCTCGACCAGGATGAAGGCACCGCCGGGGGCGAGCGAGTCGAAGACCCGCCGGATGATGCGCTGGCGGTATTCGATGGGCGTGAACTGGAGGGTGAGGACCGAGAGCACCACGCTGGAGGTCACATCCGGGAACTCGTGCCGCAGGTCGGCAGGCTGGATGGTGACGCGGTCGCCGTGCGGGTTCTTCGCAAACTTCTCGCGGGCCGCCTCGATCATCGGTTCACTGATCTCCAGGCCGATGTAGTCGTTGGCCGCGCCGAAGATGGAGACGAATGGCAGCAGCGCCTCGCCCCGCGAGCAGCCCATGTCGATGATGGTGGTCCCCGGTTGGACGAAGCGCCGGCCGACCTCAAAGGTGACCATCCGCATCGCGTTGTACTGGGGGATCGACCGCTGGAGCATGTTGTCGAAGGCGGCGGTCACCTCCCGGTCGAATTGCCAGGGACCGTTGGGCATGACGTGGTCGTGCTCGCTCATGCCCGCGTCGCGGGTGTCAACGCGGCAGCCGCTTCACGATCCGCGTCCCCTCGGTAAGGCAGGTTCCTTCCTCCGTCACCCAGAAGCACGGGATGTCGAACCGGGCATACATCTCGCGGGTCCGGGGATTGCTTTCGATGGCGATGTAGCGGGCGTCCTCGCCGTGGACCGGGAAGATGTCCTTCCTGAGCAGATGTTCCTTGATGGCCGGCGGATTCCACCAGCCCTTCGGCGCGAAGCAGGCGTCGTCGGGCCGCCACCCGGTCTTCTCCTCGATCCGGTCGAGCGTCTTCATCATCCAGGTGGCCGGGCGGGCGGTGATGAGGATCACGGTATGCGGCCGGACCAGCTCGACCAGCCACTGGCGGTATTCCTCGGCCGCGAGGCGGGCCTCCATGCGCGGCGGGGTCGTGCCACGGGCCGGGTTGTTCGCTACCAGGGTGTAGTTCAGGTCGAGAAGGATGATCATTTCAGGTCAGTCTGAAGACGTTGGGAGAAGGCGTCCATGGCGCATTGCACGAGGTCCATGCGGGTGCCGTCCGGATACGGCAGGTCGAACTCGAACTCGATGGCGGCGCGGAGGCGGGCCGGATCGACCGGACGCGCCGACGCACAGGTCGCGTTGATGTTGTTCGAGAAGTCGTCGACCTTCACCGAGCGGAAGAACTGGCCGAACAGGTCGCGGAACTCGGGGATGGTGTGATACTTCTGGACCTTCGGCTTGTCCTGGAAGTCGCCGATCCGGATGCCCGGTTCGTAGTCGAGGCGGAACGCGATGTTCCCGGCGTTGCTCTCGTTCATGAACGCCTTGCCGTTGACCTGCCGCCAGCCGGATTCCCCGGCCGAGGACGCGCAGGCGTAGACCTTGGTGAACGGCTTGCACAGGGCGGCGCAGAGGCAGGCGATGTGCTCGCGGTCCTCGCGGAAAGGCACGGAGTTCAACACGCTGGCGATGAAGATGCTGGTCCACTCCTTGCCCGCGGCGACCTGGGCGAGGAACTCGCGGGTCAGTTCGACGCTCTCGGCCTTGTTGATGCCGCCGGGACCCAGGCGGTAGGGCTCGAACGGAGTACAGTCGATCCCCTGCTGCCGCAGGAGGAAGGTCTCGGTGAGGTGGCCGGCGCCGAAGTCGAGGATGCTGGTCCCGTGCTCCTTGATCCAGCGGGCCCGGTCGGCGGGCTTGCCGATGTCGAAGGTGTGGCAGGGCTTTGCGCCGTGCGTGGCGAAGATGAAGCCATTGCCCAATTCTCGCCGGACCCGTCGCGCCCGCCGGAACGAGTTGAACCGCAGCATGTCGGCGTAGCGGGTGTGGATGTCGAAGTCCATCGACAGCAGGTTCATCATGGCCCGGGCGAATTCGGCCTCGTCGTTGGTGACGAACACGACCGGGGCATCGACGACCTTCTTTTCGGCGAGCATTTCGAGTCGGCCGATCCCGTTGATGACCGTCAGGTCCTCGCGGCAGACGATGGGCATCAGGATCCCGTGGCGGTGGAGCGTCCGGGCGAGATTGCGGGCATACTGGATCCAGCGGCCGGCGTTGGCGCGGCAGAGGTCCTTCACCGGCACCTCCGCGGGCTTGAGGCAGCGCAGGAAGCCGTCACTGCCGACCTCCTTGTCGGGGATGCGTGCGGCGAGCGCCTGGATGTCGAGCGACTCGAGTTCGGCGGTCACCTTGCCGGGGGTGTGGTGGAAATCGAAGTCGTTGGTGGCGCGGTTGAAGACGATGTTGAGCGCCTTGCGCTGGTCGAGATCGAGCGCCTTGGTCCGGAACACGGGAACATGCGTAGCTCCTATCCGCTCGGCAACGAGGTGGCGCTGGTGGCCGGAAAGGATCTCGCCATCCGCGTCGGCGAAGATCGGAGCGATGAAGCCGAGCTTCCGCAGGGAGAGCTCGATCAGGTCAAGGCGCTCGGGGACCGCGGAGCGCGGGTTGTAGGTTGAGGGCCGGATGGCGTCGATGGGTTCGAGCGTGATCTTCACAGGTCAAGGCGGTTGCGGATTTCCTGAATGACCGAGTCCTTGTCGAAACCGGCGTCCTGCTTCACGCGGTCGCACCAGGCGACGAAATCATCCTGGCTGATGCGGAACCGGTAGAGCCCGACCGCGACGGTGACCTCGCTCTTGTCGAGTTCCTTGTCGTGGCGGTCGTCGTCATCTTCTTCGTCGGCGTCCGGGTTGAGCAGGGCGTCGAGGTCGGCGGGCTCGAAGCCGGCGAGGATGGTATCGAAGTCGGTCGCCTTCCACTCGCCCGCGATCTTCTCCAGCTCGTTGAGGTCGACGGTCGAGAGTTCCGCCAGGCGGTTGTCGGCGACCAGCACGGCGAGTTCGTCGTTCTCGTCGTTGAAGTCCTGGTAGTCCACCGGGACAACCTCGACGCCGAGGTGCTTCGCGGCCATCAGGCGGCCGTGACCGGAGACGATCAACCCGCTGCGCTTCGAGACGGTGATCGTCTGTCGCCACCCGAAGTAGCGAATGTTCTTCGCGAGCAGTTCGACCTGCCGCTGCGGGTGCGTGTTCGGGTTGCGCGGGTTGGGCTTCAACTCGCCCACCGGGACCAGCTTGTCGAAGCTGCACCAGACCTCGATGCCGTTGGCGAGGGTGCGGGCTTTGGGATCATCGGCCATCGCCGGTTCCGGTGGTGTCAACACCCGCCGACATCGAGCCAGCTTTCGAGATCGGCCAGCGCGGCCCGGACGCATCCTCCGCTGCCGACCGCGATCCGCAGCGCCGTCGCTTCATCGACCGGCCAGTGGCGGCGAAGCAGGTCGGCGATTTCCTCGGTGGTCGGTGCCCCGAGCTTGATCGACTGGAAGCGCGTCTGGAACCGCTCGGTGAGCAGGTCGAGTTGCAGGTTGCTGGTGCCGATCACGGCCCGGCCCGGCGGCAAGCGGTCGAGATAGCTGAGCAGGAGGTCCTGGGCATCCCTGGTGCAGCGGTCGAGTTCGTTGATGAGCTTCACCGAGTAGACCCCGAACAGCGACCCGGTGCTGAGGCAGGACATCCACTGCTTCACCACCTCGACGGTGACCAGTTTTCCGTTGAACTCCTCGATGGCGAGCGGGCAGCCGGACAGCTCGGCGGCGACCATGTCGGCGATGCTGGTCTTCCCGACCCCCGGAGGCCCGTAGAGCAGGAGCTTCATCGGGACGCTCGGATCGGCGTTGAGGCGGCCGGCCTTGGCGACCATGCGGCGGGCGACGGTGGCGGCGGGGCCGCACAGGTCATCGGGGCCGGTAGGACGCCACGCCAGGGGAGGCGTTGCCGGGTCCGGTGCCGGCTTCGGCAGAATCTTGAAGGATCGTGACATGGGGATTGATGAGTGCTTCGGCCACCGCCTCGGCGCCCTTGCGGTAGACCGTCACGGCGAGGAGTTCGCCATCGACGAGCACCGCCCAGTAGCGCGAGGGGTAGCCATCGGATTTCAGATAGCGGGTGACCTCCACCTTCATCAGAAGTTGTAGTCGTGGAAGTGGTGGCGACCGGGGATCACCCGCTCGTTGTTGGTGGTCCGGAATCGCCCGTCCTTCCGGAGGGATGCGCGGTGGACGCACCCCTCCGGATTCGGGCGGTAGGCGTAGCGCTGGCTGGCGTTGTTCACGCAGTGGCCGGCGAATCCGCCCGGGACGATCTCGGGCTTCCATTCATCGAGGGTGGCGACGTCCTCCCGCAGGTGGATCGTCTTTCCGCTCGCGCTGACCTTGATCACCGTGCAGGCGGTCCGGTCGGAGTAGTGGCAGACGGTGGCACCGTCGCCGACCTTGGGTGTCCAGTCGCTCATGCGTCCCCCTTCCAGTTCTCGCGACGGGCGCGGGTCTTCACGCTGTTGGGCGACAGGCCGAACTTGCGGGCTGCCTCGCTGAGGTTGCCGCACTTCTCCCAGTGGGCCCGGACCTTCTTCCAGAGGTCGTCGCCGTGGCCGGGATTGCCGACCTTGGCTGCGGGCTTCCTCCGCTTCTTCGGTGCCGGGCCCTCCGCGGGCGGTGAGCCGGGCTCAGCCGTCTCGGCGAAGGCGTCGTAGCGTCCCGCCGGGGGTGTGGGGTCCGGGGCCTTGATCGGCACGACGTTCGCCGCGCCGGTGCCGTCGCCGCCGGCGAGGATCTCGGCGACGATCTCGCGGATCAGCGGCACCGGGATCTCGGTGATGGTGAAGACCAGTCCGTTGAGGCTCTTGCGGCCTAGGGACTGTTTCAGGAACTTGAGGGCGGCTCCGCGGGTGCGTCCCTGGTAGCGGCCATCGAACAGGGTGGTCTCGTTGTCTTCGCAGACGATGTAGTACAGTTTGTCCATGGTGGTTGTGGGTTGGTGGTTATCGGTGGGTGGTGACTTGTCCGGCCTCGTCGATCTCGACCTGTGCCAGGCGCAGGCCGGTGCGGAGCCGCTTGCTGAGGTAGGCGACATAGCCGCCGCCGTGTTCGGGCGGATTCGGCACGATGCGAACGACGCGGTAGCCGGTGCGTTCGAGCTTGGTGATGCCCTGCTGGAGGGCTTGGGGCAGGTGCTTCATTTTGGTTTGGTGTTGGGGTTAGAGATCATTCGGTGAGGGGGCGGTTGATGCGGATCGTCCGGCCCTTGGTTTCCCCGGCGAAGTAGCTCGCCGAATCAACCCGGCGGCGGCGCTGGGCCCGGTTGCGGAGCTTCCCGTAGTGCTCGTCGACGTAGCGGGTGATCGCCGCGTTCTGGTCGACCACCGCCAGCGCGTAGGTCTGGCGGTCGCCGTCGCCGTAGGAATCCTCGGCCCGCTTCTTCGCGGCGGTGAGTTCGGCGTGGATGCCGTCACGCAGGCCCCGGTAGTAGGACGCCCGGTCGGGATTCCACGCCGTCTTCTTGAACTCGTTCCAACAGCGGAAGAAGGTCTCGCGGAGGAAGGACAGGGCGTAGATCGCGAAGTCCACGTCCTCGGGTGCCCCGATGATGTCGATGGGCGTCTTGCTTCCCCCGGACATCAGGATCACCCGCACGTTGAAGTGTGACTGGAGCAGGGACAGGATCAGCATGTCGGCCGGGTTGAGGGACTTCGGCAGTTCGTAGAGCCCCTTGGTGACGTCGATGCCCGCCTTCTCGCCGGCCTCCATGCGGAGCAGGGCCGAGTCGATGTTGTGGCGGGTCATCAGTTCCTGCGCCTTGGAGAGCGCCACCTTCGCCTCGTTCTCGGTGGCACCGCGGGAGCGGTCGGCCAGGCGGAGGAGCTTGCGGACCTTGTCGAGGATGTCGGATTCAGGTTTCATGGATCTCGGTGGTTGGTGATGGGCGTCAGCGGCTGCGGCGATTGATCTCTCGCTCGGCGTCGTTCATCCCGAGGGTCTGATAGGACTCGCCTGAGTATCCGGATTCGGCCCATTCGATGCGGGCCTCCTCGGTCAACATGGAGGCGACTTGTTCGATTTCTTCGATGCTCATGGCGTCGATTTCGGCGGCGGTGTAGCAGTTCATGGTGGTGGTGCTGGTTGGTGTTGGATGTCAGTGGAGGTTGCGGAACCGGAAGTCGTTGCCCGCGTAGCTCGGGCGGTCGTGCCCCCGGCGGATCAGCACGGCGGCGAACTGGCGGGTGGACTTCCGGACGAGCCTGATGCGGAAGTCGTCAGTGACCCGGAACGACACGCCGTCCGGGACGAGCTTCGAGGCGACGAACAGCGCCCATTCGCCGAGGGAGACGACGTGGCCGATGGTGCGTCCGCAGAGCGGTGAGGTGACCGCCGTCACGTCGCCCTTGGCGAGGACCTGGTTGATGATCGGCGCGGCCTCCTGGGCATTGAGAAGCGGCTCGGTGTCGAGGTTGATGTGGCGGTAGAAATCCTTGAGGGACTCTCTATCAGGCAGGGGTCGGGATGGTTGTTTCATCATCCCTCATCTGCCAGTCTGAGTGGGCACGTCCATGTCTTTCGGAGGTAATCTGTCGCCACTACGAAAGCCGTAGTTAGACATGGACATCGGGTGTCGATCTGGCAGAGCGGCGACCATGGCCTACCGACTCATGAACCCACGCTTCCCGCTCGGAAAGATCGTCGCCACCCCCGGAGCGCTCGCCCTCGGGATCGACCTGCAACCCTATCTGCGCCGCCACCACTGCGGCGACTGGGGCGACCTCTGCGAGGAGGACAAACAGACGAACGAGGAGGCGCTCGAACAGGGATTCCGCATCCTGAGCTGCTACCAGGTCGGCGGCGGGAAGCGGATCTACATCATCACCGAGGCAGGCAGGGAGGCGACGACGATCCTGCTCCCGGAAGAGTATTGACTTTCCGGCAAATTGCCGGATACTTCAGGTATGAGTTCCTCAACGAAAACAAAGCCCAAGCAGGCCACCGAGCGGTTGGAGGCCCGAGTTCCCGCTCAGATCAAGGCCCTCATCGGCCGTGCGGCGTCGCTCGAAGGCCAGACCCTGACCGACTACGTCATCGCCACCTTGCAGAAGAATGCGGCCGAGGTGGTGCGTGAGCACGAAATCCTGCGGCTCAGCGTCAAGGACAGCGAGGCTTTCGCGGCGGCCATGCTCGACGCCCCCAAACCCAATCGGAAGCTTCGTCAGGCCTTCGCCCGTCACCGCAAGAGTGTGACCATGAAATGAGCGGCCTGCGCTCCGAGCCCCTGGCTTCCTCCCACGACCGCGTCGGCTTCACCTGCGGGGTGGTGGCGCTGGACGACTACCTGCGGCGGCAGGCCTCGCAGGACGTCCGGCGGCATGTGGCTGCGGTGTTCGTCATGGTCGACGAGGGCGATCCCGGCACGGTCCTCGGCTACTACACGCTGGCATCGTATGCGGTGGAGACCCGGGGACTGCCGGAGGAGGTCGCGAAGAAGCTGCCGCGCTACCCGACCACGCCGGCGACCCTGATTGGGCGGTTGGCAAGGTCCATTGATCAATCCGGCATGGGTAGCGTGCTCTTGGCCGATGCCCTGCGAAGGGCTCTCGTGAGCACCGAGCAGATCGGGTCCGCCCTGGTGGTGGTCGAGGCGAAGGATGACAGCGCCGCAGCGTTCTACCGGAAGCACGGATTCCTCGACTTCCCCCAGGAGAAGCGGAAGCTGTTCCTGCCGATGAAAACGGTTGTCGCTGCCGTCGGGAAGTCGGGCTGACAGGGTGGAAGAAGAGTGGGAAATCGAACCGCGGATTTCCCACCCGGAGGCGGGGCTTCCGGGCTGGTCGGGCTGCATTGGATCGCCCCGCATCGCGACAGATTGGCATCGAGGGTCATGTGTCTGCCGGTGTTGCGGCGGGCGTTCTCCGCCCCGTTATGTGGGAAATCGCAAAATGGAGATTTCACGGAATTTGGACGCCGGTGGGGACATCCCGGCGTGAAGGGGCTTCCCTAATAGATTCCTTTATGCAGGGAGCGGCAGCTTCCGGCAGACGGAGGTGATGCGATGTATGAATTACGTCGGAGGTAGTAGAAGATGACATGGGCTTGCCGGTGTTCGCTGGCTGCTTCTCTGCCCATGACTTCCCGATGCTGGCCTCGACCTCGATGGGGATCTCGGGGAAGAGGTCGGACATCGCCTTGGTCATGGTGTCGATCATGAGCTTGCGGACGTCCTCGGCGCTCTGCTCGGGGCACTCGACGACCAGTTCGTCATGCACGGTGGAAACGATGCACGCATCGTCGGGCAGGCGCTGGCTGAGGAGGACGATGGCGAATTTGATACCGTCGGCGGTGCTTCCCTGGATCGGCGTGTTGACGAGAGCGGTGAAGCAGTCCCAGTTGCTGGCGTCGCGGGGGATCATGCGACGTCTGCCGATGCAGGTCTTCACCCATTCGGGATACTGGTCGACGTGCTGCCACGCCTTCCCGTGCCAAGCCTTCAGAGCCGGGTAGGTCTTGAAGAACTTCAGGCGGAAGCGGTGAGCCTCCTCCACGCTCATGTCGACGCCGTAGCTGTTGCGGGCGTAGCGGGCGAGGCCTTCATCGCCCTGACCGTAGAGGTTGCCGAAGTTGATCGCCTTGGCCATCTGCCGCTGATCCTTGGTGACTTCGCCGATGTCGATTTCCTGCATGGCGGCCGCCGTCAGGGCGTGGAGGTCGGTGCCGTCCTTGTAGGCCTGGATCATCTTCGGTTCGTTGGCAATCGCCGCCGCGGCCCGGAGTTCGATCTGGGAATAGTCAGCGACCACCAGTCTGCGTCCCGGGCCGGCGACAAACGCCTCCCTGAGGTCGCCGCGGCCGATGTTCTGGAGGTTCGGATTCTTGGACGAGAAGCGGCCGGTAGCCGTGCCGGTTGGCTCGAAACGCCCGTGGATGCGTCCGTCGGCGGTGACGTGCTTGATCAACGCCTCGGCCTGTTCGACCCGCTTCTTGGCAGTGCGGTGACGCAATAGGAGCGGGACGAGTGGGTTGTCTTCCACCCGCTTCAGGTCCTCGGCCCGGGTCGACTTCAGCTTCAAGCCCGCCTCCTGGAGAGCCTTGAGCAGCTTGAGCGGACTGGCGAGGTTGAGCGTGGGCGCCCCCAGGGCGGTGCGGAGGTCGTCGGCAGCCTGCTCCGCGATGACGCTCTGCTCGGCGACGATGGCCTCCAGTTTGCCGCGATCCATCCCGATGCCCGCAGCCTCCATGTCGACCACGCACGGGAGCAGCTGCCGTTCGAGCATCCAGACCTGGTCGAGGCCGCTGATCTCAATCTCATGCTCCAGCGTGCCGGCGAGGTCGTGGAGGTGGGCGACATCCCGGCTGGCGTAGGCGAATTGCTCGGTGGAGAGCATCATGGCACCCCAGTCCGAGTGGCCGAGGTCCTTTCCGGGCTCGATCTGAAGATGACGCCACAGGCAGTCGTCGAGCTTGTGGCCCCGTTTCAGGCCGGCGGTCAGCAGGCGCGAGGCGGTCATCGTGCAGACGACCTTGCGGGGATTGATGCCACACTTCACTCTTAGCCAAAGCAGGTCGAACTTGGCGTTGTGCGCGGCGATCTCGGCACCCTCCAGCACCGCCTTCAGCGGACCGAGGTCGTAGCCGATCGTCATCAGGTCGAGCATCCACACCGGTCCCCGGTGGCTGGCGACGGTGAGCAGCCGGATCTCACCACGGAACGGATCGAGGGCTCCTCCCTTCTTCGGGCCGTAGGTTTCGAGGTCGAGGGCGATCCGGTGCTCGCCGGCAAGTGCCGCTGCGACACGGGCCAGATCCTTGGGATCGGTGCAGAAGATCGATTCTCGCGGCGGGCGGGGAGGTTGGGGCGATCGGTGATGTCCGTCTATGCTCTCTCTATGTACTGTACTCTTTTCACACCACTCACTCTTCTCTTCGGAAGGCTCGGAAACCTTTTGCAGGGTATGAACCTCCCCAATATCTCCAACCTCCCCACGGAGGAGGTTGTCAAGGTCGACGGGATCGGGGCTGGACGGCCGGGTGAACATGACCCGCTGCCGCTCGCTCTTGGTGTTGTCCTCGATATGAAGCTGGATCCCTTCCAAGTGCCGCCCCCGGAACTGCCGCAGGGCCTTGCCGATCCGGACCTTCGCTGAGCGGGAGCTGAGGTCGCCGTCTTGGGCGAAGAACGTGAGCTCGTCGCAGTCGGTGGCCGCCTCGAGGAGTTCGAAGAGCCGCGCCTTCTCGATCCAAGTGTCGGGGTGGTGGTCGAAGCCGATCCGGAAGACCGCCCGCATCGCCCGCTCCTGGCGGTCGCCACCGAGGTCCTCGACGTGCTCGTGGGGCAGGCACGGGTCCGGCAGCCCGCAGCTCGTCATGATGCCACCGACGACCCGCGACCACTCTGGGAAGGAATTGAACGGGGTCGGCCCCGGCGGGCAGCCTTGATTGATCCAGTGCTGGACGAGTGCGGCCACCGCGCCGAGGAGCAGCGGGCGGTTCTCCAGCACCCAGCCGTGCAGGTCGGGGCGGGTGAAACTGCGGCCGTTCGGGTTCTCGTCGTAGAACTGGAGGGCGATCCTCCGGGTCCGGGGTTCGACGTCCTCGCGGAAGGTCAGCCCGACGTTCGCCGAGAGGCTGAACTCAATCTCGTTGGGCATGACGAGGTCGGCCTTCGCCTCCGTGCTGCCGAGGTTGCGCGCTGCGAAGGTCTTGGAGGTGATCGCACCGATGAAGTGGGCGTCCTGGATGTGCCCCTGGCAGTTGGCGAAGTGCATGATCCGCCGGCCCGACATCATTGCGGCGGTGATCCGCTTGCGGGTTTCCTCGCTGTCGCGGTCCAGCGGGGCGTCCTCGCAGGTCCGGCCCTCGTAGATCAGGTGGGTGACGCCGGCGAGGTAGTCTTTCCCGGCCCGCGGACGGTTGGCGGCGAAGTGCCAGAGGGGAAACCGGGCGTCCCAGCCCATCAGCCCCCGGCAGTACGGGGTGATCATCCGGGCCAGCGCGTGGGTGACGCTCTGCTCGTCCTTCCAGCAAAACTCCTTGTGGACGTCCTTGAGGATGTCGATCGCCTGGTGCAGGCCCATCAGCTTCGGCTGCGGCGCGTCGGGTGGACAGTAGGAACGAAACCGGGAATCGTATCCCGGTTCGGGAAACAGGATGTCCGACCCGCGGGCGATGGGGAGCTGGATGTCGAGGATGCGGATGATCTCGGGCAGCTGGATCCGGAACTGCGGGGCGGCCATGAGCTTGCCGGCGCACTCGCGCGACATGCTCTTCGCGTGGAATTCAAAATCGCCCTCGTCGTTCTGCACCAGGATCCCCGGTTCGACGAACTTCTCGGCGGCGGTGACAGCCTCGACCGGCTGGACCGGGGCGAAGACCAGCGAGGTCACCTTCTCGGTGATTTCGCGCGTTTCCACCGAGCAGACATGCGCTCCCTTCCGGAACCACTCCTTGCGGGGGCCGAGCGCGGCACCCATCTCGGTGGCGAACTCGGAATCCGGGCGTCCGAGTCCCGGCAGCAGGATGCGCGGGCGGCCGTCCATGTTCTCCTGACCGGCCTCCCACTGGCGCATGCGGCCGCAGTGGCTCGCGACCAGCCCCGGCTTCTTCTCCTCAAGCCACTCGACGAGGCTCTTGAAGTTCCGTTCGGCACAGTGGGCGTGGAGGCATTTGAAGGCAGGGAGCCGCTCGGGCGGGTTGAACACAATGGTGCCGCTGTCGGCGGACAGGTCCGCGGTCCCGCTGTGATGCTCGGCCCACGGGCAGCGCACCGACCACTTGTGATCGTCGGGATCCAGACACTCGCCAAGCAGGTCGGCCTCCTCGAGCGCCGCGACGAGGTCCAGGCTGCGGAGATCCTCCTTCCAGTCCGCCAGCCAGCTCCGGTCCTTCTTCCGCTTCTTCCCCTCGACGCCCCCGCCGCCGTCCTCGCGGAACCCGAACCAGGCGCTGAGGTCGCCCCACGACACCAGCGGAATCTCGCCGGTGACCTCCCAGTGGTATTGATGGCCGCTGGCGTGGACCGACGGCGAGAGGACGATCGTCAGCCCCGCGAAGAACAGCTCGGCGGTGATCGTCTCGCTGATCTCGCTCACCAGCGCCGACTTCGCCATCAGGACGGACGCCGGCAGGTCCCGGCATCGGAAGACCAGGTGGACGCCGCCACCGGTGCGCTCGCGCGGCACCTCGGCCAGCCCCGGGACGCCGGCCAGCCATTCCATGACCGACGCCCCCTTGTCGGATTTCGAATCCAGGTCGACGTGGACGAAGTCGCCGTCGATGGCGCAGCCGAGATTGTATTCTTTCTTGCCGCCGAAGTAGCGGGCGATGAACTCGGGAGTGGCATCCTCCAGCGTGTGGTGTTTCCAGCCCTTGAGGACCGCCTTCTTCCCGCGCTCCCTGCCGCGGCCCTGGTTGGGTCCGTAGAGCGGCTGGATCGCCCAGCCCAGCGCCTCGACGTAATACCGGGCCGCCTCGAAGCGGCCCATGTCGTTAATGCCGACGGGGATTGCCGGTCCGATCGAGGCGGTCTCCTGTGGGGTCGCCTCGTCGCTCACGGCTGATCCTCCCCGGTCGTGGCTTCGTCACGGATGGCGGCACCGCCGACGGTCAGGGCGTCGAGGGCACGGTCGAGGTCGCTCTGGCGGTAGCGCAGGGCCCGGCCGATCCGAATGAACGGGATCAGCCCCTGGATGCGCCAGGTGTAGAGTTGGCGGGGCCGGATGCGGAGGTATTCGCAGGCTTCGAGGTCGGTCAAAAGCCGGTC